>CAYWUK010000027.1:0-12322 GCA_964461475.1 uncultured Dehalococcoidaceae bacterium | reverse complement strand
CGCTGGAGCAGCAGAAGCCAAATCTGGAGAAAAGCCATCCGGTATGCATCCTCATGGACGAACACCAGATAATCCTGGGCAAGCTTGAGGAACTCAGTAAGATAGTGAGCGATGCGAAGTCTGCAGGGGGGTTTGCCGAAATAAAAAGCCAGATGGAGAGCTTGAAGGGCATCGCGCATCATCTACTGGAGACGGAGAGCCACCACCAGAGGGAAGAACAGGCGCTTTTCCCCAGGCTGGAAAAGCATGGCGTAACCGGGCCGCCGCGCATAATGAGGCAGGAGCACGAAGAACTGAGGGCCAGGAAGAGAAGGCTGGCCGAGCTCGCCGAGCAGGCGGAGAAGCTGGACTATGAAGAGTTCTCCAGGGAGCTGTCCGAGGTGGGAGGATACATCGCCAGCAACCTGAAAGACCACATCTTCAAGGAGGACAACATTCTTTACCCCACCGCCCTGCAGACGCTTTCCCCAGAGGAATGGAGCGAGGTTATCAAGGAGTTCAACAGCATCGGGTACTGCTGTTTTACGCCACAGTTCAACAAATAAAGGCGAGCGATTAGCCTTATTTCAGCGCCCTGGCCACAACCTCGGCAAGGTCTAAGACCTGGACTTTCTCCGGAGCGCCCTTGTCCTTGAGGCCGTCCTCAAACATGGTCATGCAGTAAGGGCAACATACACAGACCGTCTGCGGGTCTTTGGCCAGGGCTTCCTCCACCCGCTCCACGTTGATGCGCTTCCCCAGGCTCTCCTCCATCCACATGCGCCCGCCGCCAGCCCCGCAACAGAAGCCATTGCTGTGGTGGCGCTCCATCTCCGTTGGCGCTTTTCCGGTAGCCGATGCAACCACCTGGCGCGGGGCCTGGTATATATCGTTGTGCCGCCCCAGATAGCAGGAATCGTGGAACACCACATTGCCCAGGTCTTTGACGCCATTCAACTTGAGCCTGCCTTCTTTGAGCAAACTATTAATTAACTCGGTGTGGTGGACTACCTCCAGCTCGGCGCCATACTGACGATAGTCATTCTTCAGGGTACTGTAACAGTGCGGACACTGGGTGATAATCTTCTTGACGCCCTTTTCCTGGAACATCTTGACGTTATCCCTGGCTATCCGGTCGAAAACGAACTCGTTGCCCAGTCGGCGCAGGCTGTCGCCGCAGCACATCTCCTCCTTGCCCAATATGCCCCAGGAAATGCCGGCGGCGGAGAGAATCCCGGACAGAGCCACCGTTGTCTTGCGGTTGCGAGCGTCGAAGGCACCGGCACAACCCACGAAAAACAGGTACTCGGTGGTACCGGCCTCAAAAGACTTGACATCCAGGTCAGTCGTCCACTTGGTGCGGTCCGCCGGCGCAATGCCCCAGGGATTGCTGCGCTGCTCCATATTCTCGAAAAAGGTCAGCAGCTCCTCGGGGAACCTGGCCTTCATCTCCACCAGGTCGCGGCGCATATCTATAATCTTGGGAAACTGCTCAATAAATACCGGGCATACCGCCACGCAGGCACCGCAGGTGGTGCACTCCCAGAGCACCTCTTCGGCCACGCTGCCCTCCTCACCGCCGCCGATTAAGGGCAGGACGGGCTCCTTCTTTTTCCTGAGCAGTGCCCCGTTCTTCAACAAGTTTATCTTGATGTCATGAACGACCAGCCGGGGGTCAAGTGGTTTGTCAGTAAAGGTGGCGGGACAGGCATCGGAGCAACGGCCACACTCGGTGCAGGAATAGGAATCAAATAGGTCTTTCCAGGCGAACAGGTCCGCCCTCCCCGTACCAAAGACCCCGCCCTTTTTGAATTCTTCTCTCGGCTGCGTGTTAACTTTGGCCAGGCTGCGGAAGAAGCAGTTTGGGATGGCGGTGAGGATATGCATGTGCTTGCTGTAAGGCAGGTAGTTCAAAAAGCCGAGCAGCACCACGGCATGAATCCACCAGAATACATTGGCGTAGCCCTCCAGAACTGCCAGCGAGGCGCCGGACATAAAAGAGGAAGCGACAAAATTGGATACGGGCATAAACGCCGCAGCGCCAACCGTCCCCTGGGCAATCTCGCTAGCATGCATGCCGAAAAAGGCGAGCATGAGGACGGCGACCATGCCCAAGATAGCTACAGCATCACGGCCAAGCCCGCCGATATGCGGAGGAGCAAAAAAAGCGCGGCGTATAAATGCCGCAACCACCGCCAGGAGCGCCAGGAGCGACACGATGTCAAAGATAAGGCTCAGGGCGTAATAGGCACCCATAGGCAGGCGAGAGATGCTGATATAGTCCGGGAACAGGCCATGCAGCAGGAACTCGGTGTTGGCTATCAATAACACCATGAAACACCAGAAAAGGACAAAATGGTTCACGCCGAAGGGCTTGCTCACCACTCGCCGCTGCCCGAAGGCATAATAGAGCATGTTCCAGATTCGCCTTGCGAAATGGTCGAAGCGATTTTTAGCCTTGCCCAGAGTTACAAGCCTGAAACGCATGATGCAGCTGAGGATAAAGAATGCTATGGCAAATGCGAATACAATTTCAAATATTCCGACGTTAGACGACACGATTCGTGCTCCTTTTACTCACTTAACACCTTTATAAGCATCAACTGGCCTTTTTCAGCTCTATAATACGCTCGGTAATGGCCGGGATAACTTTCAAAACATCGCCGACAATGCCATAGGTAGCCACCTCAAAAATTGGCGCTTGCTTATCGGTATTTATGGCGACGATAACATCCGATTCCTGCATGCCCACCAGGTGCTGAATGGCGCCGCTGATGCCACAGGCAAAATATATCTTGGGCCTGACCGTCTTGCCGGTCTGCCCAACCTGATGCTCCACAGGCATCCAGCCCGCCTCTACGACGGCGCGGGAACAACCCACCACGCCATCCAGCTCCTCGGCCAGCGCCTGCAAGATTTGAAAATTCTCCGGGGCGCACATGCCCCGTCCGCCGGAGACGATTATATCGGCGGCAGCCACATCAACGCCCTGAGCACGCCCCTTCAATATCTCCAAGACCCTGGCGACAAAATCTTCTTCCTTAAACGGCGCGGACTCGCGGATTATCTCACCCTTGCGAGAGACACCCTTCTCCGGCAGGGGCATAACATGGGGCCTGACTGTGGACATCTGCGGCCGCGTGCGCTCGGTCAGGATGGTGGCCATGACATTACCGCCAAAGGCCGGGCGCGTCTGCAATAAGAATCCTCTATCATCAATTTTCAAGCCGGTGCAGTCTGCCGTCAGCCCGGTGGCCAGCTCCGTGGCCACGGCGCCGGCCAGGTCCCTGCCCAGGCCGGTTGCGCCGACCAGCACAATTTCCGGTTTATATTTTAATATCAGATGGCAGATAGCCTTGTAATAAGGCTTGGTGCGATAGTAATGAAACAGCGGAGCATCTATCAAATAGGATTTGGCGGCGCCATAGGCAAACGACTCCTGGCAGAGGTGCTCCACCTTTTCGCCGACGACAATGGTGCAGAGCTCCACTCCCCTGGTCTTTGCCAGCTCAGCCCCCACGCTCAATAGCTCCCAGGAAACGTCGGCTGGCTCGCCCTCGTCGTGCTCCACAAAAATCCAGACGCCGCGGTATTCATTTAGCTTGGCCAGCACTGCGGCTTCCTCGGCGCTGACCTTCTTTTCAACTGGGGGAGGGGCAGCCGCTGCCTTCTGCGCCTCTATCTCCGCCAGAATCTTCTGTTCTTCCGGGGTATAATAAATCTCAATGGCTTCCGCCGGGCAAATCTTAACGCAGCGGCGGCAACTGGTGCACTTTTCAACGTCAATTATCGGCTCGCCGGCCTCATTCATCTCAATAGCGTCTTTGGGACAGTCGCTCTGGCAGCGAGCGCCACAGGCGATGCACTTGCCGGGAATGAGTCGCGCTATGCCACGGGGCCGCTTTAGCTTCTTCTTTTCCTCTTCCATGTCAATTGCCCTTTTCAGCAAAACCGAAATCAGCTTAAAGATTTATCAAATCTTTTTCTATCATCCTGTCCAGCAATAGATGGGCAGCCCCCTGCGGATTATTTAATCCATCGCCCAGTATTTCGCCCTTGGCCCTCTCCGGGGAGAAGATTTTACGCACCTGGGTGGGCGAACCCTTGAGCCCGATTTCACCCAACTCCAGCTTCATCTCATTATTGTTCCAAAGCACAACTTCCGCATCCTCAGCCATGAGCCGCATCGGCACGGTTGGATAGCGCGGCTTGTTTATCTCCCGCACCACGGCAATCATAGCTGGCAGGGGCGCCTCTACCACCTCATGCCGCCCTTCCAGCTTGCGCTTGACCTTCACTTTTCTTGCCTCCAGGTCTACCTCTAAAATCTGGTCTACCAGCGTCAGCTGAGAATAATCCAGACGGGTGGCAATGCCCGGCCCCACCTGCGCCGTATCGCCGTCGATGGTCTGTCTGCCGCAGATAACCATGGCCACCTCGTCTTTTTTGCCAAGCCGCAGGATGGCCTCGGATAAGACTTTGCTGGTGGCCAGCGTATCCGCGCCGCCAAAAAGGCGGTCGCTCAAAAGTATCGCCTCGTCCACTCCCACAGACAGGGCCTTTCTCAGTGTAACTTCGGCGCTGGGAGGCCCCATGGAAATCACGGCTACGCGAAAGCCATACTTATCTTTGAGCCTTAGGCTCTCTTCCAAGGCATGGGTATCAAACGGGTTCATTATGGAGGGGACACCCGCCCTAATCAGAGTGCCGGTATCCGGGTCAATCTTGACCAGAGTGGTATCCGGGACCTGCTTGACACACGCGACTATCTGCATTTGTTTCGCTCCTGGCAACAACAGCTAATTAATTTTTAGCGCCCGAGTCCTGATTAAAAAATTGCAGAGAAACAAAGAAAAAGGACAATCTGAAGTTAATATCTGAAGGCTACGGAATCGCTCATAATTTACCCTAAAGGGCCGTGTAAATTATAGCAGCTAGATTCCCAGAAAACAAGACCCGCCCTGCCTTTACAGGCCAAGATGGCGGGCGCATTTAACGCTCAGGCCAGGCTTTTCGCCAGGCGACTGCCAAGCTCAAAGGCATCTTTGAGGGCAGTCGGGTGCTCCTTGATTTCTCCCTTCTTATCAACGCCGCGGATGAGAAGCTCATCAACATACTTCACGCCGATGGCCTTGAAGAAATACTTAACCGTTAATATTGAGCCATCGAATAACCTTTCGCCTTTCGTGGCGCCCACGGCAATGAAAGCGCCCTTCCTTTCCGATTCGCGAAGGTCTTGCTTGAGGACGTACCTTCTGGCCCAGGTTGCCTGGCAGCGGTCAATTACCGCCTTTACCTGGGCACTGAGTCCATAAAAAAATATGGGCGAAGCGATAATCACCCCGTCGGCGCTCAATAACTTGGGATAGACGGCATCCATCTCATCCCTGATGACGCAGTTGCCGTCCCGCAGGCATCCGTAATACTCGCGGCAGGGGGCTATCTTGAGCTTGTCCGCCAAAATCATCTCCACCTCTGCCTGCTGACTTTTTGCCCCTTGTAATGCCTGCTCCAGCAACAGGTGAGTATTCCCGTTTATCCGTGGGCTTCCCATTATGCCTAAAATTTTCAACTTTGCACCTCAAAAACGCTGACGAAACAGACTATTTTATCCTCAATATGATAGCGATTGTCAGCAACTTAAGCAAGCTATGCCCCCTCGCTGAGGAACACGGCGCCGGGCGGGGATACATTAAATGTTATAATTTTGTAACTTTTCCGCAATCAATTTAATGACTTCTCAACTATTAACCTCATATTATGAGATATGCTAATGTATCATTAAAATTACAGTCGTTTTTAAAAATCTCCAATAAATAAAAGAGAAGGAGAAAAGGAGCAAGGTATGTATAAGAAAATCCTCGTTCCACTGGACGGCTCAAAACTGGCCGAATGCGTGCTACCCCATGTAGAAAGCATCGCCCAGGGATGTGGCGCCGAAACCATCATACTCATCCGAGTATTAGAGTCCAACCCATACAGGCGAATTTATGCCGACCAGACCATCACCGACGAAGAGAGTAGAAAGCTCTCGGCGGAACACAAGAAAAGCGCCAAAGACTATCTGGACGAGGTGGCAAAAGGGGTCAAGGCCAAAGGCAACATAAAAACGGAGCTTATCTCTGCAGAGGGAGAGGCGGAAGCCATCGCCGATTATGCAACCAAGAACGATGTTGACCTCATCGTAATCGCCACCCACGGGCGTTCCGGCGTAAGCCGCTGGATATGGGGAAGCATGGCCGACCGCATTCTTCGCTCCGCCTGCGTGCCGGTGCTGATGATTCGCGCCCCTGGCTGCGTCCCCGGCATCTAGCCCAGAAAGGAAGGCACAGAAATGTATAAGAAAATACTGGTTCCATTGGATGGCTCGGAATTGGCCGAATGCGTGCTCCCCCACGTGGAAAGCATCGCCCGTGGATGCGGCACAAGCAGTGTCGTATTTATACGAGCCGTGCCGCCATACGAAGCGGAGGCTTACTCCTCGTATGTCTTGGATAAAGCGAATGTAAAGAAAATCAACGACTTGGCGGAAGGCTATATTAAGAAGATAGCCAGCCAGGCCAGATATGACGGCGTCAAGGTTTCAGGCGAGATCATAATGGGAAGTCCAGCCGACATCATTGCCGACTACGCCACCAAGAACGAGGTTGACCTCATCGTCATCGCCACCCACGGGCGCTCCGGCGTGAGCCGCTGGGTGTGGGGCAGCGTGGCCGACCGTGTCCTGCGCTCCGCCTGCGTGCCGGTACTTATGATTCGCGCCCCGGGCTGCGTCCCCGGCGTTTAGGCTGGAACGAAGAAAAAAGGAAGGAACAAAAATGTATAAGAAAGTATTGGTTCCATTAGATGGCTCGGGATTGGCCGAATGCGTGCTACCCCACGTGGAAAGCGTCGCCCAGGGGTGCGGCACCGAGAGTATCACACTTCTCCGCGTATTTGAGTCAAATCCATTCAGACGACTTTACGGGGCGCAAGTTTTCTCGGAAGAAGAGGAGGGAAAAATATTAAAGGAACACAAAAAAAGCGCCAAAGACTATCTGGACGAGGTGGCGAAAGGGATTAAATTCAAAGGCAACATAAAAACAGAGCTTATATCCGCCGAGGCAGAGGCGGAAGCCATCGCCGATTATGCAACCAAGAACGATGTGGATTTAATTGTCATCGCCACCCACGGGCGCTCCGGGATAAGCCGCTGGATGTGGGGAAGCGTGGCCGACCGCGTCCTCCGTTCCACCTGCGTGCCGGTACTTATGATTCGCGCCCCGGGCTGCATCCCCGGCGTTTAATACACCTCGAAGCAAGGGCAATGCTGCTCGGCCTGCCAGCGGATGCAGGGCTATCTAGATTCGGCAAGGAGAAGTTCGGCTGCAAGTTGTCGCCGTAATTTATATATAGAGAGGCTGATATGGAAATACTTCATTTGGTTGCGGTGGCAAGGACAATATTCATCCTCGGCATCATCAACCTGATAACCGCTCTGTTGATTTTCTCATCGTGCCGGTGCATCCCCGGCTCCAGGATAGGCAGCAAGCTGATGCAGCATCGGCCATTTAAAGGCTTTTATAAATACCATTGCTATATCTGGAGGGTATTCTGGCCCTCGGTAATAGTGCACGCATTCTTAGCTATCACGTATTTCGGCTGGCCAGCCTGAGCTCAGTTCTCCAGCAAGGGCTGAAGCCAAAAACTTAATAGACCAGCCTGTTTGGAGGTGAATATGGCAGTTGATATTAATTTTATGATTGGCGGCGAAGCGGGGCAGGGAGTGCAATCGGTCGGCTTTATGCTAGCGAAGGCATTTGCCCGCGGCGGCTTTCACATCTTCGCCGACCAAGACTACGAATCAAGGGTAAGGGGCGGCCATAATTTCTATCGCATCAGGGTCAAAGAAGAAAAAGTTGGCGCCATCTCGGAAACGGTGGACGTCCTGCTCGCCCTTAACCAGGAAAGTATAAGCTTGCATAAAGGAGAGATGGCCAGCGACGGCGTGGCGATATTCGACGGGGAGAAGGTAAAGAACCCCGGGAAAAACGACAGCTTATTCAGCGTGCCGCTGGAAAGGCTGGCCGAAGAAACGGCCGGGGACAAGCTCATGGCCAATACCGTTGCCCTTGGCGCCGCCATTGGCCTGGTGAGATATGACCTCGCCATACTGGAAAGGATTCTGCAAGAGCACTTCAAAAGCGAAGTCGCAGAGAGCAACGTCAAGGCAGCCAGGGCCGGACATAAATATGCGCAGGAGAACTTCAAAGGCAAGTTCAGCCAGCACCTCCAACCCGTCAGCAAGGCAAAACGGATGCTGCTCAACGGCAACGAGGCCATCTCCCTGGGCGTCATAGCCGCCGGCTGCAAATTCATGTCCGCCTATCCCATGACGCCGGCCAGCTCCATCATGGAATACCTGGCTTCCAAAGAAAAGACGCTTGACGTGGTAATGGTTCATGCCGAAGATGAGATAGCAGCGATAAATATGGCGGTAGGGGCTGGCTTCGCCGGCGTCAGGGCTATGACCGCCACCTCCGGCAGCGGGTTCTGCCTCATGGTTGAAGGCCTGGGGCTTGCCGGCATAACCGAAACGCCGGTAGTGATAATTGACGCCCAGCGCCCCGGCCCGGCGGTGGGGCTGCCCACCCGCACCGAGCAGGGCGACCTCCAGTTCGCCATTCACGCCCATCACGACGACCCGCCCCGCGCCGTGCTCGCCCCCACCACCGTTGAAGACGCTTTCTGGACGACCATCAAGGCCTTCAACATCGCGGAAAGATACCAGCTTCCCGTCATCATCCTGACCGACCAGCATCTTGCCAGCTCACACGCCACGGTCAACCCATTTGACACCAAAGCGATAACCATTGACAGGGGCATCCTCTTCCCCGAAGGCGAACAGGACAAGCCCGAGGAATACCAGCGACACAAAGTGACCAGGTCCGGGATTTCGCCCCGCGCCTTCCCCGGACAGGAAGGAGTGCTGGTGATAACCGACTCCGATGAACATGACGCAGCAGGACACCTTATTGAGGATGCCAAGACCAGGAACGAACAGATGCAGAAACGACTGCGCAAGCTCTTCGACCTCAAGAGGGAAGTCTCGTCTCCCCTGCTGCACGGCGCCAAGAAGGCGGAAACGACGCTCATCGGCTGGGGCAGCACGGCTGGCGCCATACAGGAGGCGGTGGATATACTGCACAAAGAAGGCCTCAGCATCAATTCGCTGCACCTTAACGAGCTCTGGCCTTTCCCGGCCGAGGCCGTGAGCGATTTCATGGACAAAGCACATGAGACCTACGTAATTGAAGGCAATGCCACCGGACAGCTTTCCGAGCTAATCCGCGCCGAGACGGGGAAACAGCCGAGCGGTAGAGTCCTCAAATTCGACGGGCGCCCCTTCTCACCGACATTTATCGCCCAAGAAATAAGAAAGGTGAGGTGTTGACCATGGCAACAATATCTGATTATGCCGGGCTTGAGCCCGCCTGGTGCCCCGGATGCGGCAATTTCGGCATCCTGAAAGCGCTCAATAAAGCCCTGGTTGAGCTTGATATCAAACCACACCAGGTGCTTATGGTCTCCGGCATCGGGCAGGCCGGAAAGCTGCCCCATTATTCCCGGGGCAACATCTTCAACTCCCTGCACGGCAGGCCAGTCCCTCCCGCCATCGGGGCCAAGATAGCCAACCCGGAGCTAATTGTCATCGCGGTTAGTGGCGATGGAGACGGCTATGGCGAGGGAGGCAACCATTTCATCCACGCCGCGCGTCGCAACCATGACCTCACCTATCTGGTGCACAATAACCAGGTCTATGGCCTGACCAAAGGCCAGGCATCGCCCACCAGCGACCCGGGTTTTGTAACCAAGACAACGCCCTACGGCGCAGCAAATCCAATAAACCCAATTTCGCTGGCGATAGTAGTCGGCGCAAGTTTCGTCGCCAGGGGGTTCGCCGGCGACCCAGATCATCTCGCCGACCTGATTAAGAAGGGCATCAGACACAAGGGCTTCGCCCTCATAGACATCCTCCAGCCCTGCGTTTCCTTCAACTTTAAGAACACCTTCAAATGGTATCGGGAGCGGGTGTACAAACTGGGAGAGGGCTACAATGCCGGCAACAAGGCGGCCGCCCTTGAAAAATCCCAGGAGTGGGGAGAGAAGATACCGATTGGCGTTATCTACCGCCAGGAGCAGGCTACCTACGAGGAGCAGATACCGGCCCTGCAGAGGGGCCCCCTGGTAAAACAGTCCATCAAGCCCGGAGAGGTGGACAAGCTTTTGGCCGAGTTCCTCTAAGCAAAGCGTAAAGGATGGGCCGGGCTGGATATTCCGGCATGGCAGCCTAATCCTCGGCCAGGAAATCCAGCAGGATGCGGTTGAAACTATTCCCATCCTGCTTGTGTGGGGCGTGCCCGAAGCCGGGCAAGACCACCAAACGAGAATGCGGTATCAGTTCGTCGGCCTTGCGAGCCAGGGCAAGGGGAAGATAAGGGTCATAGCGCTTCCACACGATGAGCGTAGGCACCTTCAGCTCCGGCAGTCGCTCAAGGTAAAACCAGTCCGATTCTTTTCCTTCCTCAGTCAGGTACTTGGGATATGGTTGCCTGCGCTGCATGACCTTACGCACGGCCCAGAAAAAGGTAAGCATGTAGCTCCCCACGTGGGATACTTCGCCGAACCCGGCGGCGTCAACAAGGACGAGCTTGCGCACCCTCTCCGGATAGTCCAGAGCAGTCTGCATACACAAGCTGCCCCCGAGGGAATGACCCACCAGGGCCGGGGAAACCAGGCCCAGTTCCTGAATAAACTCAAGCACGAACTGGACAAATTCGGACATATAATAGCCCTCTTTAAGGCGTTCGCTCTGGCCGTAGCCTATCACGTCCGGGGCATATAGGCTGTATCTGTCGCAGAGGGCCTCCATTGTCTTTATCCAGTCGCGCGAGTCGCTGGCGCCGCCATGCAATAAAAGCACCGGGGGCCCGCTGCCTGCCTTCAGGTAATGCACCTGGTGCCCGCATAACTTGAGCTTCAGGCTTTCCATGGCTCGCTACCCTCTTCTTTCTCCCCTTCGCGACATGATGATATTATTTCTCATAAAGGCGATGAACTTTTGTGGTGACCACAATGAAATGCGATTCCATCAAGATTCGGGTGGTGCTTAGCGCTTATTTATAATATAATCTACATAGATTATTTTATGACATTTGCGCTGGGGCAGCAAGGAGAAGGGGCATCCCCGCCACAACCACGAAAATACAACGGAGGCAAGGCAATGGGCGAAGAGGCAAAACTGCGCCTCACCGCGACCGTTCATGGTGCGGGTTGAGCTTGCAAGATAGGTCCGGGAGACCTAGCTAAAGTGTTATCCGGGCTCTCCCTAGGCTCAAACCCCAATTTAATCGCGGGCATAGAGAGGGCTGAAGATGCCGGCGTCTATAAACTGACGGATGAGCTGGCCATCATACAGACCCTCGATTTCTTCACGCCCATAGTGGATGACCCGTACATGTTCGGCCAGATTGCCGCCGCCAATGCGCTGAGCGATGTCTATGCCATGGGAGGCAAGCCGCTGACCGCCATGAACATCGTCTGCTTCCCCAGGGAGAAGATGGACTTATCCATATTAAGGGAAATCCTGGCCGGCGGCCTGGACAAGATACATGAGGCGAATGTAACCCTGGTCGGCGGACATACCGTGGAAGACCCGGAGTTGAAATACGGGCTCTCCATCACCGGCACAATCCACCCGGAAAAGGTCGTATTTAACGGCCGGGCCAGGCCGGGCGACAGGATAATCCTGACCAAGCCGCTTGGTACCGGAATAGTAAGCACCGCCATTAAGTTCGGCAAGGCAAACGAGAAGGCCATAAACCGGGTTACCCGCTCCATGGCCACCCTCAACCTGAAGGCGTCAGAGCTTATGCAGGAAACAGGCGTAAATGCCTGCACCGATGTTACCGGCTTTGGATTGCTCGGCCATGCTGCCGAGATGATTGAAGGGACTGACGTGGGCATGGTTATCCATTCCGCCGATGTCCCAGTTTTCCCCGAGGCGAAAGGGCTTGTCGAGATAGGAATGCTCCCCGGCGGACTCAAGCGCAACCGCGAGTTCCGCAAGGACATGACAGAAATGGGGCAGGATGTCCCCGCTTACCTGGAGAATATCCTTTTCGACCCGCAGACATCGGGGGGGCTGCTGATTTCCGTGCCGGCAGACAGGGCATCGGCGCTGCTGAAGAGGATGCATGAGGAAGGCATAAGTGAAGCGAATATAATCGGCGAGATTGTTGCCGAACCAAAAGGCAGGATTATCGTAAAGTAGGAATTTATCTTATAACTGAGAACCCTGGAC
>CAYWUK010000026.1:0-12590 GCA_964461475.1 uncultured Dehalococcoidaceae bacterium | reverse complement strand
CCCCCTTTACTTGTGCTTATTTGCCATCGTGGGGCAAGCGTTCAGGTTCAGGCTTCAAATATTCAGTTGTTAAGGTGCTAAAGCTAAAATGCCTATTACCATCATCCAACAAAAGGAAGGAAAGTGATATTTCAGAATGAACCTATATTTTCATGATTTTTCAGGTGCGCTGTTTCAAGAGGCGGGCAGCCCTATCGTTCAAGACCGTGAGGTTTGGACAGGCTGGCGAACATAGTGGCGATGTTGGCGGTTGATACGTTGGCGTTACTCAGGACCCGGGTTGCTGTCGTCGGCGAAGGGAGCCTTGCCGATGAGACCGTAAGGAACATCGTGGCTGACATTGAGGGGGACGTTATGCCGTAGGCCGTTGGGGTGTTGGCATCAGCATTGTAGACACTACTAGTTGACACCCTAGCGGCAAGCTATTTCTGGGTGCCAATTTGCCTGAAAACAGGGGGTCTGCAAACAACTGCTAACACCAAAATTAGCCTCAAAGTTTAGGCACTGTTGTCACAGGCGTCAACACTCCTAATAGGCTCAAAAACATTGGCAGCGCTGGCACACACGTCAACACTGCCAATAGCTTCAAAGTGTAGGCAGAACCTGTTTCTATCGTCAACAACCCTCTGGCGTTTCGAAATAGCTTCAATTTTGTTCAATAACCTTAATTTGGTTCAAGAGTTTGTTGGCGCGACGATGAAAACCGTGCCAACCGGCTTCAGGAATGACCTAACGGGCTGTTCAGAGTGGTCTACGATGCCAGATGTGTAAATTAGCTTTAATAATGATGGTAATAGACTGTGCCGGTTAGCATCGGAGCAGCAAGCTGTTAGTAAGCTACATCCTTGTCAAATCCGGCTGTAAAGAGTACGAAGGGGGTTTGACCAACCACTGTCGCTTGCCTCTATACCGGTTTTGGTCAGCCTGAAATATTTCTGCGGTTGACCCGGCGGGTAATGGTCTCGGAAGCTCGATACTGTTTCTTCCCCGGTCAGCACTACCCAACTGAGTCGTTGCAGGTTGGAAAAGTAGACAACGAAACTGTGGTAACGGCAGCCCTGGGCTTTGTAGGGCATACGTGCCAATAGTCTTTGAGCGAGCTTTTCAATATTATCAGGAATAACGCGACGTCGTTCCCGTTTTGCTTTCTTCTCTTCTACTCTTGTGGCTCTATCGAACGCGGTGGCCCTCATCAATGCCAGTTTGTAGTCGTGGAAGATAACCGCCTGAGGTGCCCCGATTTCAGGGTCTATCTTTGGTGAGCCATACGGTCCTTTACCCAGAAGATATTCCCGGATGAACCAGCCACACCCGAAAGGTCGCAGGAAACCGCCGCGTTTGGGCTTGAGCGCCAGGGTCACGGCTTATCTTTCTCCCAAAGCTTGTCATACCACTCCCGGTGCTCCTCACCGGCCACCTTGCGGTATTTAGCCGTAGTGTTGAAGCTCTGGTGTCCGAGGTGCTCTTGGAGAAGCCGCAGGCCATCTCCTGAGTCATTGCGTTTAACGGCATTCACCGCGAAAGCGTCCCTTAATTTATGAGGAGAAACGTTGTGCACCTTTCCCGTGTCAGGATTTACCAGCTTTGGCAATCCGGCTCTTTCGGCAAGTTCTTTTACGACCTGCCAGGCGCGGTGGCGGTTTATGCCGAAGATTAGAGTCTTATTTCCTTTGACAATCGGACCGCCGCGGTCAACGTATTCTTTGAGCAGCTTCAAGGTATCACCGTCAATGGGCAGCACCCGCTGCCGGCGGTGTTCTTGTTCTTCCGTCTGACTTTTTTCTACCTTGCCGCCACATTTGGGACAGTAAAGATGAGATAATCCAATACTGGCTCCACAGACGGAGCATGACAGCTTCAAACGGCGTTTCAGGTGGATGATCGTGACGGTGTTCAGGTTGAAATCGATATCATCGGCTTTGATAGAAAGTGCTTCGGTTATCCGACAACCTAAGTGGAATAAAAGGCGAACAAGTATTTTGTCGCGTAGATTAGTGCAAGCATGTTCAATCTGTGTTATCTCTTGAGGTTCAAGATAGGCTTTCATTAATGTTTCTGATCCGTCTCATTTTTATCCATTTTTACCAAGTTAATCTGAGGCTTGGAAGCCTGTTTATTCAAAATGTCCTGAGCGATCATTCTGGCCAAACATCTTAAGGAGTCACGTAAGCCGTTGGTCGTGGACTCATCTTGGTCGGCTGGTTCTTCGTTCAACTCATACATAATATGTGAGTACAAAAGGTATCGTGTAACATCATAATAACATCATAATTCGCAATATAATGCTTATGAATACATTTGACAGACATTATATGTAAGTGATATTATGATGATTGAATACCGATTTGTATCTAAATGGAGAACATATGGCAAGAACTAAAAAACAGCCTGTGAATGCTGAAGTCCGAAAGGAATGGTTGAAGCGTTATGAGGTTGATGGAGAGTCGCCACCTCAAATAGCGGCCAAAGATCGTTTCGATGCCCGGACTGTACGTAAACAACTGGATTTAGCAAAAGAAGAGCGGGAGACCCGCGAAGCCAGGTTATTAGTACTGCGAACGGCGATGGAAAACCACTATGATGACCTTCGTAAGTTCGCCGAAAAACTAAACGCTTCGATTTCTGGCCGTAGTGAGATTACATACTCGCCGGATGACGATCTTATCGAAAGCGCCCTAAAACAGCATTTACCTCGTTCACCAATATGGAACATGATTGCGAAACGAAAAAGTCTCGCCTTGAAAATCGATGAAGAAAAAGCGAAATTAGTATTAAAGATCAAGGAACTTGTTAAAAGCGATAAGAAAATATTGTCTCTCCCTAAAGACCTGACAAAAGGCGTCGGTACCGGTATTGAGAACCTGTTAATATTTGAAGCGGAGCAGTGGATAAACGGGAATGCTGGACATACTTTGAAAGAAAGTGTAGTCATGGAACCAGCGGAAGAAGGAAAAGTAAATCCCCGTATCGGCTTTTCCCATCTGGGTGTTATGGACCTGACATCTGCGAAACAAATTATTAAAACAGCCCTTGACGCGGTTATCTTGATGGAGTCTCGCATAAAAGAACTTGATGAGTACCGCACAATTCAAAGGACTAAAGCCGACATTGATACGCTGGGGCTAAAGCTTCGGGAGGAACTGGCGGTGGTCAGGCTCAGGCGGATTGTCCCAGGGCGTTGTCGGTATTGTCCTTTATAAAACTGGGGGAGGATGCCATGAATGTAGTATTATATGCCCGCGTGAGTAGTGAAGCTCAGGACGTCAGCCTTTCTATATCGGCGCAGTTGAAGGCGCTTAGAGAATATGCTGAAAGAAACGGACATGTTATCGTGAGACAGTTTATCGATGAGGCCGAATCAGGCCGGAGTATCGCTAAGAGAACCGCTTTTCGCGAAATGGTAGGTATGGTTGATGTTAGACCAAAGCCCTTCGATGCTGTCCTGATCTGGAAATATTCTCGATTTGCCCGTAACCGAAAGGACTCAATTGTATATAAGGCGATACTTCGAAAGCAGGGTGTGCAGGTGATCTCGATTACCGAACCATCCGACCACAATACACCGACCGGAAGACTGATGGAGGCTATTATCGAGGATTTGGACCAATTTTATTCCGACAACCTGGGAGAAGAGGTTACGCGGGGCATGCGGGAAAGCGTGTCCCGCGGATTTTATCTTTCCGCCAGGGCTCCTTACGGCTATAGGAAAATTAAAGTTAGAGACGGCGCTAAGGAACGAACCAAACTTGAAATCGACCCGTCCCAATCACAGGTTGTCACTGCTATCTTTGACGATATCCTGTCAGGAAAAGGCCTCATCAATATCGTGCGCGGACTGAATCAGAAAGGAATAACTAGCCCGAAAGGCAAAGGCTGGAATAAGACCGGCCTCTACACCATCGTCAACAACGAAATCTATACCGGGACGTTTGTCTGGGGACGGAATAGTAAAAGGGGGAATCCGCCGCTAAGAGCCGAAGGAGTATTCCCCAAAGTTATTTCCAAAGAAGTCTTTAATAAAGCTCAAAAGCTAATGGGCGATCGGGCTCCGAAAAAACAGCATCCGAGAAGGGCTACCAGCCGGTTTCTGTTAAGCGGATTGACCGTGTGCGGAAGTTGCGGTAAGGCTTTGATAGGCCAGGATGCCAAAAGCGGCAAGTTTTCATATTATGTTTGTGGCTCGTTAACGAAAAAAGGAGCTGAGGCTTGCTCTACTCCGTACCTCAACAGCAAGAGGTTTGAGCATTTGGTGATTTCTAAAATCAAAGAACATATTCTCACTGAAGAGAATCTCACCGAGTTGGTTGAGTTGGTAAATGAGGAGATGGATGACGCCTCCAAAGCCCACCGGGATGAACTGATCACCATTACTAGTGATATCTGTTCAATTGAGCAAAAGCTGGGTAACATCTATAACGCCATCGAGAATGGCAACATCGATTTTCATCTTTTTAAACCGCGTTTGCAGGAACTCAAGGGCCAACATGACCGGCTGTTGGCAAGAAAATTGGAGCTTGAATTATTGACAACACAGAGGAAGATCGAGTTGGCAAGTCCAGAAGTGGTGAGGAAATACGTTGACGATCTTCACCAATTTATTGATCGCAATGATCTGTTGGCAAGAAAAGCGTTCATCAAGAGCTTCGTGAAGGAAATCGAGGTCAAGGGAGATGAAGGGGTAATCAGGTATACTTTTCCTGTTCCGCCGGACAACCACGAAGAAGAAGAGCTGGGAGTTCTGCCTACTGTACGGTATGGTGGGCGGTAGAGGACTTGAACCTCTGACCCCCTGCGTGTAAAGCAGGTGCTCTAACCAACTGAGCTAACCGCCCCGGTGGCGCGCTTGGCGGGTCTCGAACCCACGACCTCAGCCTCCGCAGGGCTGCGCTCTATCCAACTGAGCTACAAGCGCATTCTGGTGCCGAAGGAGAGATTTGAACTCTCACGCCCTTGCGGACACTACGCCCTGAACGTAGCGCGTCTGCCATTCCGCCACTTCGGCATGGTGGGCGATACTGGATTTGAACCAGTGACCTCTGCGATGTCAACGCAGCGCTCTAACCAACTGAGCTAACCGCCCGCTATTCACAGTAATTCTACAAGAAGCCCTTTCACCAGTCAACCTCAACCAATTGGTTGAGATGGAAGCAAGATGTTTGCTTGGTCGCATAATCCTTATATATAATTATTGCGTCTCGGCTTTTTCTCTGGACTTCAGATACCACCCCGCCCCGCCCAGCACCAGCGCCATCGCCGCCGCCGCCAGGACGCAGAACAGGGCGACGTCAAACCAGAAGCCGCCGGGGAAGAGCATTATCAGGTAGTCCCGGCTCGGGTCCAGCATCCACATATCGTTGCTGAAGCTAATCAGGTGGAATTGCAGGAACAACTGGTCGAAGTCGAATGCTATCCCAATCCCCAGCAGCAGAATAATACCCATAGTGAGGATGCTGCTACTGATAAGCCCCCGCGCCAGCCTTCGCCGGTCTTTCCACCAGAACAGGCTGACCAGAGCATAGCCCAGGGCAAAAACGGATGTTCCCAGCATGATGCGGTAGTCCAGCCAGAACAGGCCTTTCACATCCCTGAGGTGAACCGCCTCTCGCTCGTTAAAGAGGGCGAACGCCTTGCCGTCCTTGGTTACGGTGATGTTTACTATCTCTTCATCGGAGTTGAAGTAGCTTATCAGCCCCCTGGCAGCCCTGTCCAGCTCCGCCGGGGCCAGGCCGGTGGTCTGGCTGATGCCATATTTGGCAAAGCCATATTCGTAGAGCCAGAGGCTGTTCACCGCCCAGCCGATGCTCGTCGAAAGCAGCAGGAGGGGCAGACAGAGTATGAACAGCGTTTTGGCGGTAGACCTGATGATATTCAAAGTCAGTATCTCGCTCTATTACTGTTTAAATTTTAACATTTTCACGGCCTGGATTAATACCCCGAAAAGTAGTGCTATGTTATAATCTAGGAGAACTATGTTTACCCACCTGCATGTCCACACCGAGTACAGCCTGCTTGACGGCATGTGCCGCATACCTCAGCTAGTATCCAGGGCCAAAGAGATGGGCATGGATAGCCTGGCCATAACCGACCATGGAGTGATGTATGGCGCCATTGAGTTCTATGAAGCGGCCAAGAAAGCTGGCATAAAGCCCATCGTTGGCTGTGAGGTTTACGTCGCTCAGGATAGCCGCTTGAGTCGCACTGCGGGCGATAAGAATAATGGGCACCTGATTCTCCTGGCAAAAGACCAGGCCGGATATCAGAATCTGATTCAGCTCGTCACCCGGGCGCATCTTGAGGGTTTTTATTACAAACCAAGGGTGGATAAGGAGCTTCTACAGGAATATCACTCGGGGCTAGTCGCCCTCAGCGCCTGTGTCGCCGGCGAGATTCCGCAGCTTATGCTTGGCGGGCGCCTTCAGGAAGCGAAACAGGCTGCCCTGTGGTATAAGCAGACCTTTGGCGATTTCTATCTGGAGATACAGCGGCATCCCATCCTTGAGCTTGAGGAGGTGAACAGCCACTTAATCCGGATGAGCGCTGAGCTTGATATCCCCCTGGTGGCTACCAATGATGTCCACTACATCAACCGCATGGATGCCGTCGCTCATGACCTCTTGTTATGCATCGGCACGAACTCGTCGGTCAACGATGAGAGGAGGATGAAGATGGCGGGGGATTTCTTCTATCTAAAGAGCGCGGAGGAGATGGCCGAGCGCTATCGCGATATTCCCCAGGCCATGGAGAACGCCGGCAGAATCGCCGATATGTGCGACCTTAAGCTTGAATTTGGCCGCCTCCACCTCCCCGAGATAGATCTTCCCCAGGGGAAGACGGCCTTTCAGTACCTGTCTGACCTTTGCTATGATAACCTCCGCGTTTACTATCCTGAACCCACTGCGGAGATAGAGCAGCGGCTTGCCTATGAGCTGGATGTGATAAGGCAGACCGAATTCGCCAACTACTTCCTTGTTGTCTGGGACATAATTTCCTTCGCCAGAAAGAGAAATATCCTCTTCGGGGTGAGGGGCAGCGCCGCCGCCAGCATTGTGCTCCATTGCCTGGGCATCACCGAGGTTGACCCCATTGAGAATGGGCTGGTCTTTGAGCGTTTTTTGAACCTGGAGCGCAAGGAGATGCCCGATATAGACCTGGACTTTGCCGATGACCGCCGTGATGAGGCGATATCGTATGTCTCCCAGAAATACGGGCAGGACCACGTCGCCCAGATAATCACCTTCGGCACGCTGGGCGCCAAGGCGGCGATAAGGGATGTGGGGCGGGCGCTGGGCATGCCATATGCCGATGTTGACCGCGTTGCCAGGTTGGTGCCGAATATCCTGGGCATGGACCTGAAGCGGGCGCTGGAAGAGAACAAGGAGCTCGATAGCATCTACCGCGAGGATGCCATAATACGCAAACTGGTTGATTCTGCCAGAAAGGTGGAAGGAATTTCCCGCCATGCCAGCACCCATGCCGCCGGCATAGTCATTTCCAAAGAACCTCTCACCAGATATGTTCCCCTTCAGCGGGGCAGCAAGGTTGAGGGCGAAGCGTCGGTCATGACCCAGTATTCCATGGGAGATATCGCCCGCATCGGCCTGCTTAAGATGGACTTCCTCGGCCTGGCCAACCTCACCATCCTGGGCAGGGCAAGGGAGATAATCTTGCAGCAGCACGGCATTGATATTGACCTCTATGATATCCCTATGGACGATGCCAGGACATTTGAGCTGTTATCTTCCGGGGAGACTGTTGGCGTGTTCCAGCTTGAAGGGGCCGGCATGCGCCGCTACATAAAAGACCTTAAGCCGACCGCTTTCAGCGATATTGCGGCCATGGTGGCGCTGTATCGCCCCGGCCCCATGGAGCATATCCCCACCTTCATCAGGGCCAAGCATGGCCTTGAGCCCATCCGCTATCCCCACCCGGCCCTGGCCAGCATCCTTGAGGAGACATATGGCGTGATTGTGTACCAGGACCAGGTGCTGTTCATCGTGCAGGCCTTCGCTGGATACAGCCTGGGGCAGGCCGATATTTTTCGCAAGGCCATGGGCAAGAAGATTCCCGAGGTGATGAAGAAGGAGAGGCGCAATTTTATCGCCGGTGCCAGGGAAAAAGGGTTTTCCGACGAGATAGCGACTGCCGTATTTGACCTTATTGAGCCCTTCGCTGGCTATGCCTTCAACAAGGCCCACAGCGTGAGCTATGCCCTCATCGCCTACCAGACCGCTTATCTCAAGGCCAACTACCCGGCGGAGTATATCACGGCTTTCCTCATCACCCATGCCGGTCAGCCGGAGAAAGTGTCCAGCGCCGTCGCCGAGTGCCGCCGCCTCCGTATTGCTGTTCTGCCGCCGCATATAAACAGTAGCCAGGTGAGCTTCGCCATAGAGAAAGGCGACGATGGCTCTCAGTCCATACGCTTCGGGCTGGCTGCCATTAAGAATGTGGGCGCCGGGGCGGTTGAGCCAATCATAGCCGAGCGCAACAAAGGGGGCGAGTTCAAGTCCGTTGAAGATTTATGCCGCCGCTGCGATTTGCGCTCGATGAACCGCCGCGTTATGGAGAGCCTGATTAAGGCCGGCGCCCTGGACCCCCTGGGCGAGCGGGGCACATTGCTCAACAATATCGCCAGCATCTTGTCGTTGGCGCAGAGGGAGCAGCGCCTGCGCGAGACCGGCCAATCTACCATGTTTGACCTCTGGGGGGAGTCGGTACCGGTGCCAATGTCCAGCCTTGATATGGAACCCGCTGATGTTCCCATTAAAGAGAAGCTCTCCTGGGAAAAGGAATTGACTGGAGTGTACCTTTCTGAACACCCCTTCAGTTCAATAGCTGGCAAAGTGGGCGCAGCGACTACCCTCTGCGGTCAGATTGATGTCGATATGGCCGGGCAGAATGTAATCGTTGCTGGCATGGTGGCATCTGTCCGCTACCTTTTTACCAGAGACGGGAAGCCCTTCGCCAGCGCTGTTATTGAAGACCTTGACGGCCAGATTGAGGTAATGGTCTGGCCGAAGGTGTTTGCTGATACCAGAGACCTCTGGGAGGAGGGCGATATACTGTTGGTTGAGGGCAAGGTGAAGGTCAGGGATGAACGGGTGCAACTGGGCTGCGACCGCGTGCGCGGCTATCAGCCGGAAGCAGCAGGAGCTGGTGAGACTGTTGCTGCCAGCCCTGAGGAGGCACCTCCTGTTGTTGGGGAAAGTGCTGCGGAAGCCAATCCGCCTGAAAGGCACAGGCTGGTGATAAGCATCAAGCAGACAAATGATGAGAAGGGCGATGTGGCTCTCTTAAGGGAACTGACTTCACGCCTTAAGGACTATCCCGGGCATGACGAAGTGAACCTGAGCATAGCCAACGGCGATAAAATCGTCAACCTTAAGCTCTCCGGCGTTTTCGCCAACTACTGCCCCGAGCTTGAGCAAAGGCTGGCGGAGCTGGTAGGGGTAGAGGGAATTAAGGTAGAATCCCTCCGATAATAGTTGTCGTGCCGAGGTTAATTCAGTTTTATTGAAAAGGGCATGCGGTGTATAATTTCCGTAAAATCCAATGAGGCAGGTTCTAAATGACTTCGGGAGATGATTCTCAGGGGCACAGGAAGAGATTGCGGGAGAAGTTCCTAAAGTCCGGTGTTAGCGGCTTCCATGACTACGAGGTCGTGGAGCTGCTGTTGAGCCTGGGCACCCCCCGCAAGGACTGCAAGCAGGCGGCGAAGGAGGCCATCGCCCGCTTCAAGACGTTGAGAGGGGTACTGGAATCCTCCCCCGATGAACTGCAGCAGATAAAGGGCATCGGCGCCCACAGTGCCTTCGGCGTCAAGCTGGTGCAGGAAGTGGCCCGCGAGTTCCTCAAGGCGAAGATGCTGGACAGGCCTATATACAAATCGGCACAGGAGGTCTTTGATTATCTTTACCTGTCCATGCGGGGCCTGAAGAAAGAGGTATTCAAGGTCATCTTCTTGAACGCCCAGGGACAGATTATCGAGACGGTTGACCTTTTTGAAGGCACGGTGGACGGCAGCTCAGTATCCCTGCGCGAGGTTATTGAAGGTGCCGTTAAATACAACGCCGTCTCGCTGATTTTCGTGCATAATCATCCCTCTGGCAACCCGCAGCCCAGCAGCAGCGATAAAGAGCTGACCCGGGAGCTGGTCTATTCCGGGAAGATAATGCGCATCAGGGTCTTGGACCACATCATAATCGGCGATAACCGCTACTTCAGCTTCGCCGGAGAGGGGCTGATTGAGGAGTATGAGATGGACTTCCTCAATCTGAAGCTCAGGGGCACTTCCGAGGCGAAGCGCAGAATATACAAAGCGAGGGAGTCTGCCGCAAAGTTCCCCTGGATGGAGGGCGGCAAAGACTAGCTCGGGTCTTTCCTCCGCACCTTCACAGGTTATTTGCGGACGTTTCAAGCTTGAGCAGGTATCTCTTCATATCCAGTCCGCCGGTAAATCCGCCCAGGCTGCCATCGCTGGCGAGGACGCGGTGACAGGGGATGATTAGGGGCAGGGGATTCCTGCCCAGTGCCTGCCCCGTCGCCCGCGAGGCCGCAGGCTTTTCAATTTGCCGGGCAACCCACGCGTAGCTCCTGGTCTCCCCGTAGGGGATATGCCTTGTTGCTTCCCAAACCCGGCGCTGAAATTCGGTGGCGCCCGATAGGTCAAGCCTATCGGGGAAATTCACCTTCTCCCCTTTGAAGTAGGCCTGGAGGCGTTCCGCTAAATCCCGGAAGGGTTCGGACGACCAATCGGCTTGCTTTACATAATCGCCAAGCGATTCACGGGCTTTCTGCTCGGAATTCTGGGGCAGGACGACGAGCCGCAGACCTTCGCTTGAGCCCAGCAGCCCAAGCCAGCCCGCTTCGGTATTGAAAATAAAATGGTTCAATCGCTGCGTCATGGGATAAAAACCGGGTGCATCGCTTAAGGCTTAATCTGCTGGCGGCGGCGCTGGACGAGGGCGGCAAGGACTATCAATATCATGCCGAGGAGAATGCTGACGACTATCTTGACCAGCTCCGGAATATCCATGCTGAGGAAGAAGGCGAAGGTATAAACGCCGGTCAGGTAAGCGAGGGCGCGACTGATTATATGGGCGCTGACCAACTTCTGTTTCGCCGCCCGGAAGATGAGCCAGCCGATGAAGCACAGAGAGGCCAGTACCGCTACTGCTGTCAGCATCTATCTCACCATCCTATGTCCTCAAAATACTTGCTTAAAAAAGCGAACATGGCCACAGTCAGCAGCAGGGAAAGCAGCTTGCCGCCGTCTGAGAGGTATTGCACGTATTGCGCTGCCAGATAGCCTACGCCGGACAGGCTAAACAGGATGCCGAAGCCGAACAGCACATATTCTAACTTCATCTGTCCAATTTCCTCAAATCAATTCACCCGAGTCGGCACAGGTGGTTTGAGCGGATATGGCGCTGGATTTATGTATACGATTATCCTTCGCTCTATATCGCCTCTGCTTATTACCACCGTGAAATCGTAGCTCTGCTCCGCCGGGATGTCTGCGGGGAGGAACTCCGCAGCATCTATGCTCCACTGGAGTTCCCCCTTGGCGAAGGGGCTTATCGTCATCTGCTGCGAGAGCAAATCGCGCACCTTTTCCTGACTGTGCCAGGCCGATACCTGGATATCGGCCGTATAGCTTGAAAACTGGCGGTTATCTACTGTGTAAGTGAAAAGCGCCTTTTCGCCGCGCTGGATTCCCGTTGACCAGAAGCGGTCCTGCTGCAGCCAGTAATCTGCCTCTATCTTTTGCTCCTGTTCGCCAGCCAGGACGGATACCGTATCGTATATGCCCATATAGCCGTCAGCTAGGAATATGGCGATGAGGCCCAGAAAGCAGGCGAGGGTCAGATATAAATATAGATATCTTCGTTTTCTGGCCATATATTTTTCTTAAAAGCAACTCCGACCGTGGCTGCTTTATGATACCACAGATTTAAGGGGTATGCTAACCCGTGTTTTAGCCCAGCTCAGGTTCAATGAGGCCGTAGTTGCCATCCTTGCGCCGATATAGCAGGTTAAGCTTATTGACATCGGCATTGAAGAAAAGGAAAAAGTCATGTCCCAGCACTTCCATCTGCTCAATGGCCTCCGCCAGAGACATCGGCTTGATGACGAATCGCTTGGTCTTGACGACTTTCCTTTCCGGCTCCTCCGCTGCCGGCGCTTCGCCAAGCTCAGCCTTTACTGCCGAGATGTTCCTCCCTTTATCGTGCAGCTTTCCCTTGTAGTGGTCCAACTGGCGCACCAGCGTGGCAGCAGCTCTGTCAATGGCTTTAACCAGGTCTTCTCCCCTCTCCTCGCCGTGAAAAACGGCACCCTTGCCATCCACGGTCACTCTGACCAGATAACGCTGCTGGGGGGACTTCGTCTTCTCTTCGGTTATTTCCACCCTGGATTCCATGATGTTCGGCATGTGGCGACTCAGCTTGCCCAATTTCTTCTCAATATGGCTGCGTATCTGGGGCGTTATCTCTATGTTAATTCCCGTTACCTGTAACTCCATGTCTTCGCTCCTTATAGCTGCATTCTGTTTAATCTTAGATTTCTCTCGCCATAGCCAGTCCCCACAC
>CAYWUK010000025.1:8153-13027 GCA_964461475.1 uncultured Dehalococcoidaceae bacterium | reverse complement strand
GATAACCTCTTGCCGAGAATCGGCCTCAAATTTTCGGTTACTCTCTTGCAAAAAATACTGCCACTCCCAATCCGTTAGTTTCCTTCCAAGTCGCTTTTCTACGTCACAAGCTAATATCGTCCTCACCATATCACTTAACCCTATGAATACCAAAGCTGGAATCCAATCTATGGCTGCTCTGAGGTTATCTCGCAAACTATTCATGCGGTTCTTCCTCCCCCGCTATATATTCTTTGACCGTCAGGTTCATGGACTTACCCAGGAAGGATATGGCGTCAACAATACCTTTGGTGAATTGAGGGGCTGCGTGTTCCGGTTGGATATTACGCAGCTTAACTCTGAAGAATCCCTTATTGGGATCGGCGTCTATCAGCATTTCTCCGCTTGTTCCCATTTGCCTTGCCTGTTCCTGAAAGTTGTTAATCATCGAATGCCTCCTCTATTTCATTTTTACTGGCTTGCTCGACTCCGCCAACCCGTGGTGATTGTGTTCCAGGTACTGATGTTGGCTGGCCTGCCTTATCGGCTGCTTGTGCTGGATTCGGTTGGAATCCTTGCGGTGCCATACCGGGCATCATGCCCGGATTTTGGCCAAACTGCATCATCCCTCCCATGAGCGTCCCCATCATCTGCTGGAAATAGGGCTCGATGGTACGGGTCATCATGGAACCCACCGGGTCGGGGGAAGCAGCCACCGAGTTGTCTTTAACAGCGCCCAGTATCTGCGGCATCGCTTGCGATATCACCTGTTGAGCTGCCAAATGAGCCGTCTCATAACCGCTGCCCTGCATGGCTCTGGCTGCTTCCGCTTGTCCTTTTTGCCAGGTCGATAGAAGGTCGGTCAGCGGCTTAACGGTCTCACTGAACATCCTTAGACCCATCATGGGAACACTCATGCCCGCCATGAATATCTTCCTATCTCGAATATTACCGTCGAATATTTCGGCAACATCGGCTTCCAGCCACTCGGGTAGTACCGACTCTTTTTCTTTCCGAAGGGCGAGCGAGCTGTCTTTACCCGCTGGGGCGGAAGGACTATTCTCCTCGCCCCCATACAATTCCTTGAACTCCTTAATAGCGTTATCTACAGTGCGTTCAGCAAAGTTCAAGTCGTTTATCAATTGGTTGCGCGAATACCCTTTTTGAAGTAATTCAAGAATTCGGCTTTTTATGGTATCGTCTTTTGGTTTCTCTGGCATTTTCTCCTCCTTTAATTTACAACTCATTTCCAAAAAGGGATTAAGGAGGAGAACGACTATTAATCGGGTAGCAGCGAGCGCATCTATCCTGTGAATATGAGCGGGAGAGGGAACGTTGATATTCTAAAGGTTTGGCGCTATCATCTTTCTTGAGGAATTCCATCTGCCCCGTTCCCTTCCGGGGCCCCGTGGATTGACGTAGCGTCATCAAGTACGCCGACGAGCGTCATTTCGATGAAGGTTTCCATGTTGGAAATTACATGGCGGAAAACCAGTATGGGCGATGCAATGCTTATTCTTTGAGGGGGGAAAATGAAGATTAAGGCGCAAACTGCGTGGTTTTATTTGACATTCACATAGCAAAATGATAATATTTCGGGGAAAATAAAGAAAGGAGATGAAGAAATGTTATATCTAAATGAAAAAGACCTGTTAAAAGTGGGGATACCCTGGAATGAAACTATCAGCAATATCGAAGAGGCTGTCAGGTGCATGGATACGAACGATTATGTGCAGCCCATAAAGCCGTACTTGAGGTATAGAGACCTGACAAACAGGATAATCGCGCTGATGGCCTTTGTAGGCGGCAAAATCGATATCGCCGGCATAAAATGGATTGCCAGCTTCCCGGGGAATATCGATAAAAATATTCCCAGGGCCCACAGCGTTGTTATATTGAACAAAGCTGACACTGGTCAGCCTGTATGCATTATTAATACACCTCTTTTGAGCATAATACGCACAAGCTCCGTAACAGGCCTGATGCTCCGCTACTTCCTTAAGGCAAGGCCGATGGATAATATTAACCTTGCCATCATTGGATGGGGCCCGATAGGCAGGCATCATTTCAAGATGGCCACGAACCAGCTGGGAGACAAGATTAAGAAAATCTCCCTTTATGACATCCGCGGTGTCGATACCGGCGTTATTGACAAATCCATTAAGGATAAGGTCGTTGTTGCGGATAGCTGGCAGGATGCGTATAAAGATACGGATATATTTATAACGTGCACTGTTTCAAAAGAGCCTTATGTTGATCTGCCTCCGAAAGAGGGTTCCTTGCAGGCGAATGTGTCTTTGAGGGATTATAAGGTCAATATCCTTGACTACACCAAGAGCATTGTCGTGGATGACTGGGAAGAGGTCTGCCGTGAAAAGACGGACATTGAGACGATGCATCTGCAAAGAGGGCTGCAGGAAAAAGACACGAAATCTCTTGCTGAAGTAGTATTTCATAACGCCCTGAAGGGTTTTCCAGCTAAAGAAGCAGTCATGTTTAACCCGATGGGGATGGCTGTGTTCGATGTTGCTACTTCGAGGTTTTATATGGATAAAGCAAGGGCAATGAAAGTAGGGCTGGAACTGGAATAGTGGATATTGTCCGGCGATGATTAATAGGTGATGCCATTAATGCGGCATCACCTGTTTTTCAATAAAGTCATTGTAAATTCAAGAGAGAGGGCTAAATATGAATCATGACAAAATCTATAACAACGTTCTTGAATTAATTGGCAATACTCCCATGGTGAGATTGAACAAGATATGTGCTGATGTCCCATCCGAGATACTTGCAAAACTTGAGTATATGAATCCCTCGGGAAGCCTTAAGGACAGGATAGCCCTGGAGATGATTGAAGAGGCTGAGAAATCCGGAAGGATTAAACCAGGGGACACCATTATAGAATCCAGCACGGGGAATACAGGCTTTGCCTTATCCACTGTTGGGAGACTTAAAGGTTATAATGTAACGATATATGAAACAATGCCAGGAAAAGCCGGCACCGAAAAAGTGAAGATGATGACGAATATCGGTGCCAAAGTTAAGCTCATGGAACCTGAGGACATCAAAGGCCTTGAAGAAAGAAGTGTTGCTGGACATGAAGTTGAGCTTCCTGGAAGAGAACTTTGCTTTGAAGACGAAAAGGCAAATCCAGATATCTGGTGGGCGAGACAGTTCAGCAATGAAGGCAATGTGAACTCGCACCATATTACGGCAAGGGAAATACTTGAACAGGCCGGGAAGGATATTGACGTTTTCGTTCAGTCTATTGGCACCGGCGGTAGCCTTTTGGGCATAGCCGAGGTATTGAAAAAAGAATGTAAGAACGTGAAAGTGATAGGAATTCAACCGGCAAGCTCAAAGAATGTCTGGTATCCCGGAATGGATTTTCCTTCAACTGAAGTACACGGTGGCATAGTTTCCAAGATGCTCAAATCAGGGTTTGTGGATGAGCTTGTCCAGATAACGGATGCGGAAGCGAGAGAGATGACCCATCGCATCTGGCAGGAGGAAGGCCTTTACTGTGGGGTATCTTCCGGGGCTAATGTCTATTTTGCCATGAAAGAGGCCAGGAAGACGGATAAGAAGCTTAAAATCGTCACATTGTTCAATGACCATATGAACCGGTATCTTACCGAGGAGAGATACGTAACCTAAGCTGGTTGATTTATTGATTCTATGAAAGCTTCGCCTTAAAGAAGAAGAGGGAGGCTGTTTTCTGGCGGTCAGGTTTATGCTTGGCCGGCTATTCAGGGTCATCCTCGCCTTGGACATTATACCTCGGGGTAAGTGTGCGCTTTTGTATTCCCGTGGAGTAATGGATGCAGTGCTGACGGTTCTGTTTTTCTCCGCTTAGAGATATAAAATGTGGGGAGTAATCTGCTATAATTGAGCATGGAATTGCTCTTCTGTTGACATAATGTAGCACATATGAGCCTTTTCGGATTTCTCAGCCCCAAGCCTACTATTTCTGACCGCGAATTGGCCTCAGGTCTGCGCTGGTTCACCCTGGAAGGGATGACCTCTCTCGGCCTGTTCAGCATCACCACCAGTGGCTTCCTTGTGGCTTTTGCCCTTGCTTTGGGTGCAAATAACTTCCAGATTGGTGTTCTGGCAGCCATTCCCTTCGCCATGCAGACCCTGCAAATACCGGCAATCTGGCTGGTGGAGAAGGTGCGGCGGCGCAAGGCGATTGCCGTAGCTGCCTGGATTTTAGCGCAGGCATTCTGGTTTCCCATCGCGCTTATACCTATCTTTATCGCCACTCCAGGCAGCATGGCGATATCCCTGCTTTTAACCCTGATGGCGGCGCGGGGTGTGATGTCTGCCATCACCAGTTGCAGCTGGAACGGCTGGCTGCGCGACCTCATACCGCAACCCATACTCGGGCGCCTTTTCTCAAAGCGACTTGCGCTGGCGACTTTACTGGGGGTAGTTTTCAGCTTTGGCGCTGCCTTGTTCGTGGACTACTGGCATAGCCACGCCTCTGCCGGGGACGCGATTTTGGGCTATACCTATGCGCTTCTCTTTGGGGCTGCGTTTCTAGGAATGGCCAGCCCCGTATTCATGTCCCTGATGCCTGAACCCCTGATGGTGTCTACGCCGGAGCCCCAGCCGCCGATATGGGAAAGGCTCACCGCGCCGCTGCGCGACAAGAATTTCCGGCAGTTGATACAGTTTCTGCTCTTCTGGGGCTTTGCCTCGAACCTGGCTGTGCCCTTTTTCGCCGTATATATGCTCAAGCAGCTGGGGCTGCCCCTCTCATGGGTGATTGCCTTGAGCATACTCAGCCAGATGTTCAACATATTCTTCTTCCGCATCTGGGGCTCTTTTGTCGACCGCTATGGCAATAAGGCGGTGCTGTCGGTGTGCGCTTCACTGTACCTTCTGGTGAT
>CAYWUK010000025.1:0-8143 GCA_964461475.1 uncultured Dehalococcoidaceae bacterium | reverse complement strand
CCGGAGAGATATTTCCTGACCATACCCCTCCTCATCGGCTTGCATATATTTGCCGGAATCGCCAATGCAGGGGTAACCCTGACGGTGGGCACAATCGGCTTGAAATTGTCGCCTCCAGGCCAGGCCACGCCCTACTTGGCCGGGGCATCTCTGGCCACCAACCTTGGCGTCGGCCTGGGGCCAATAGTCGGCGGCTTGCTGGCGGACTATTTCAGCGTGCGCCAGCTTAACCTGACCATCACCTGGGCCGGCCCCGCGAGCTCCCTGGAGATTCCGGCCTTGAGCATTATCGGCTTTGGTTTCCTGTTCTGCATAGCTTTTATTATGGGGCTGCTCACCCTGGGCACGCTGACAACCATCCGCGAAGAGGGCGAGGTAAGCCGCGAGGTGCTCCTGGAGTCGCTTATGACGCCAACGCGGGAGTTTTCGCGCCCGATGAGCTCCGTGCCAGCGTTCAACCTCTGGAGCAATTTTCCCTTTGGTTATTTAAAAAAGTTGCTGGTCCCCGGTTTAGATGTGGCTCTCGGCGTTACCATCTACCAGATTGCCGAGATGGCCAGGACGGCCACGCTGGCTGCGGTAAGCGGCCATAGAGTAACCAAGAGGCTGTTCAGCGCATTAGAGAGCGGCCTGGCCCGGATTTGGCAGGACAAGGAGCAGGTGAAGGCGCACGGCATTGAGATTGCACGGCAGGTTGCCCGTGGCGCCATTCATGCCGTGGATGTGAAGCCTCTGGATGTGAAGCAGGTGGAAAGCTCGGTGGTGATGGGCGTGGTGAGAATCGTCGCTCAGGCCGGAGTCAGCCCGGAAGACGCTATACTCGGGGCGAGCCAGGGCATTATCCAGGGGGCAGCGGAGGCAAGTATTGACCTCGCTGTTGCCGCGCTGCAGACAATAGAGGCAGCCAAGAAGGTGGCGGCGAAGACCGGAGTGTCCAAGGAATTGGCGGTGGCCAGGGCTACTGAAGGCGCATTGCAGGCTGCCGAGGCGATTGGGGCACATGCAGTGTCACAGGTGAAAATGGCCGTCGATAAATATCGCTCCGGCGGGGTGTAAGTAGGAGCTGGATTTCTCTTCAGCCACGCCTCAGAATTTGTTTTCTTCACCGCTATATTTAATTTCCCCAATGCAAGCAGCGCTTAATTGCCGGGTTTCACGAATTCTCTTGGCGTCCGGCATTCTTAATCGGATTTTAATATTAATTTGCTAGTATTAAGGTTAGCAACAATGAAAAGGAGGTGAAATAGAAATCTCAACGGAATTTTATTATTTAGCTGCTAGGATATCAGGTGGAAATCTTAATTTGAAGGAGGTGATATGCGGATGAAATGGAGTAAGAAGCTTGTTCTGGTAGTGGCCCTGGGCGCCGTTGTGCTGCTTGGGAGCATCGGCGGGATAGCCCTGGCGCAGACTGGCAGCGATGATGGCAGCCAGTCCAGCACTGACGCTCAGTCTCTACTGGAAAAGGTCTGTCAAATCTACCAGGATAAGACGGGCGTTGCTATAGACCAGGCTGCGCTGCAGGATTCCTTCGCCCAGGCCCGGCAGGAGATGAGGAGCGAGGCCTTGGACAACTATCTTAACGGTCTGGTTGCCGATGGCAAGATAACCCAGGAGCAGGCCGAACAGTATAAGGATTGGCAGCAGGCGAGGCCGGACATGCCGCTACTAGGGCGCTTTGGCGGCCATGGCTTCTTCCGTGGCATGGGTGGAATGCGTGGCTTTGGTGGCCCATGCATTCCCTCACAATAGAATATAGCAATTCAAGCTTGTGTGCTTAACTGCCACTTTGACAGGGGAGGGGGATAACATCCCTCTCTCCTTTTTTCTGGTGGGTAAAAATGAGCATATTTAACAATTGCTTAACATTTGCGTTATATTATTTAAAGGAAGTATTAATTCATTGAGTGGCGCAGATGGCAGGCAAGAGGGTCCTGGTAGTTGACGATGATGTAAATACCGTGGAGCTGGTCAAGCTCTATCTGAGCCGAGATGGCTACAAGGTGCTTACCGCTTATGACGGCCTTGAAGCCCTGCGCCTGGCCCGAGAGAGCCACCCAAACCTCATCGTCCTTGACCTCATGTTGCCCGGCATAGATGGCCTTGAGATATGCCGCACCCTGAGGGCTGAGTCCGACGTGCCCATCATCATGCTTACCGCCAGGACTACTGACCACGACAAACTAACCGGCCTGGACCTGGGCGCGGATGACTATATTACCAAGCCGTTCAGTCCCAGGGAGCTGGCTGCCAGGGTGCGCACTGTGCTCAGGCGCATTCCCGGTGAGCGTGGCCCTGATGACATAAGGTACGGCAAGCTTGCCATAAACTTCCTCAGACATGAGGCATCTTTTGCTGGCAAGCCTCTGAACCTCACTGAGGTTGAGTTCAAGCTGCTGGGGGTTCTTGCCAAAGAGCCAGAGCGCGTTTTCAGTCGGGCGGAGCTTATTGAGAATGCCCTCGGCTATGATTTTGAAGGCTTTGACCGCACCATAGACGTGCATATCTTGAATTTGCGCCGCAAACTGGAGCCAGCCCCGGGCCATCCGCGCTATATAAAGACGGCGTACGGGGCCGGGTATAAACTAACAGCGATGTCAGATGATACATAGTTTGCGATTTCGTCTCTTCATGTCCTTCGCGCTGGTGATACTGGTCGCGGTGGGCGCGGTATACTTCTTCATCAGGCAGACCGCTGCAGGTGAAATCAGCCGCTACGGAGAGCGCGTGGAGCATGCGCGCTTGAACAGGCTTGAGTTCGAGCTTTACCGTTACTACATCGTGCGGGGGGACTGGGAGGGGATTCAGCCCTATGTAGAGCTCTGGGCAAACCTTTACGGGCAGCGCATTATAGTCACCGACTCAAATGGAATGGTAGTTGCTGATTCCCAAAGGGCGATATTGGGAGAGCAGTATCTTCCAGACACTCCGGGCATGCCTCTGTCTCCGCCAAGGGCGGAAAGCAACCCGGGGAGCCTCTACATCAGCTCCCAGCAGGGGGATTTCCCCACGCCGCTGGGGCTCTCCCTGGCGATAGGCCGTTTTCTCATCTGGGGTGCTCTGCTGGCGATTGCCATCGCCTTCTTGCTCACCTTTTTCCTCTCGCGCCGAATTTCAGCGCCAGTTAAAGCCCTCACCCTCAGCGCCAGGCAGCTTGGACAGGGTAACTTCTCCCAGAGGGTGCAGTTTAAGGACAGAGGCGAAATAGGGGAACTGGCTCAGGCATTTAACTCCATGGCCAGCGACCTGGAGCGGACTGAACAACTGCGAAGAAACATGGTGGCCGATGCTGCTCATGAGCTCAGGACGCCCCTCTCCAACATCAGGGGCTATATTGAGGCGATACGTGACGGCGTGAAGAAGCCGGATGAGGACACTATCAATACCCTTGACCATGAGGCGGTTATACTGTCGCGGCTGGTCAACGACCTTCAGGAGTTGAGCCTGGCTGAGGCGGGCGAACTGAAGCTGAATTGCCAGCAGGAAGACATCGCCTCGTTGATTAAACAGACGGTGGCTTCGCTGCAGGCCCAGATATCGGCAAAGGGCATATCGGCATCTGTGGCCCTGGCCGACCAGCTCCCGCCGGTGAATATTGACCGCAATCGCATCAGTCAGGTGCTGGTCAACCTTTTTGGAAACGCTCTAGAGCATACCGCCAAAGGTGGCAGTATAACCCTGTCCGCAGAGCATCAGGGAAGCTGGGTGAGGGTGAGCGTCGCAGATAACGGCAGCGGCATCCCCGCCGGGGAGCTGCTCAATATTTTTGAGCGGTTTTATCGGGTGGATAAGTCTCGCACCAGGGCAACCGGTGGCAGTGGACTTGGGCTTACCATTGCTAAACGACTGGTTGAAGCTCACGGCGGCAGGATTGAAGCCCAGAGCGAAGTGGGAAAGGGTAGCCGTTTTAGCTTCACTCTCCCCATGTCACAGTGATTTGTCCGCTCCCGTAAATCTTCCAATGAGCGTTTTTTGTAGGGCGAAGATGCTTTAAGCCACCTTCGCCCCGTTTTTCTTTATCTTAACCGCGCACACCTTGAACTCCGGAACCTTGGCCACGGGGTCGAGAGCGGGGTTGGTCAATTGGTTGGTCGGGCTTTCGGCAAAGTGGAAGGTCATAGAGACCACTCCCTCTGGTGATTTGCCGCTAACCCTGGCCCTGGCCTGGACATCCCCTCGCCGCGAGACCACATGTACTATCTCCCCATCTTCAACGTTGAGAGCCTCGGCATCCTTCGGGTTCATTTCCACCAGCTCCTCGCCCATGAATTTATTGAGACCGTGCACCTTGCGGCTCATGGTGCCGGTGTGGTACTGGAACAGGTTTCGCTCGGTTGTCAGTAACAGCGGATATTCTTCATCGGGAAGCTCAGCAGGTGGCCTGTACGCTAGCGGCATGAATTTGCCCTTGCCCCGGGTGAACTTCTCGGTATGGAGGATGGACGTGCCCAGGTGTTCCTCGGTGGGGCAGGGCCATTGCAGGCCGCCGTTTTCCAGGCGACTGAAAGTTATTCCTCCATAGCTGGGGGTGACGCTGTTAATCTCGTGCATAATCTCGGCGGGATGTTCATAATCGAACCCTTTTGCCCCCATCCTCTGTGCAATCTGGCAGGTTATCCACCAGTCCGGCTTGCTTCCGCCTATGGGGGCTACAGCCTGTCTTACGCGCTGCACGCGGCGTTCGGTATTGGTGAAAGTGCCGTCCTTCTCGGCGAAGCTCGTTGACGGCAGCACCACGTCGGCCAACCGGGCAGTCTCGGTGAGGAAGATGTCCTGCACTACGAAGAATTCAAGTTTATTGAGGGCAGCTTCCACATGGTTGGCATCCGGGTCGCTCAATACCGGGTTCTCGCCCATGAGGTAGATTGCCTTTATCTTTCCATCAAGGGCTGCCGGGAAAATCTCGGTGAGGCCGAGTCCCGGGGATGGTTTAAGGCTGTGTTCCCATGCCTTTTCGAACTTCTCCTTCGCCGTCTGGTCGGCCACGGACTGGTAGCCGGGATAGACATTGGGCAGCGCCCCCATATCGCAGGCGCCCTGCACGTTGTTCTGGCCGCGCAGGGGGTTCACCCCGCTGCCGGGCTTGCCGATGTTGCCGGTGAGCATGGCCAGGTTGGCAACGGTCATTACGTTGTCAGTGCCGTGGGTGTGTTGGGTGATGCCCATGGCGAATAGGATTGAAGCTGGGCGGTTGTTGGCGTACATGCGGGCGGCCTCGACTATCTGCTTGCCGGGCACGCCGGTTACATGCTCCACCAGGTCCAGCGGGAAATTACTTAGCGATTCTTTGAAAGCGTCGTAGTTCTCGCAGCGCTGCTCAACGAAGGAGGAATCCGCCAGCCCTTCGTCCACTATGACCTTCATCATCCCCATGAGCAGGGGCACATCCGTGCCGGGGCGCTGGCGCAGCCATAGGTCAGCATAGCGAACGAGGTTAATCTCAAGGGGGTTGGCAACGATAATCTTGGTGCCCCTGCGGTTGGCCTGCCGAACAAACATGCCGATTACCGGGTGAGAAGCGGTGGTGTTGCTGCCAATGGACAGTATGCAGGCGGCATCGCCTATATCCGCGGTGGAGTTGGTCATGGCTCCGCTGCCGAATGATGTGACCAGACCGGCCACAGTGGGGGAATGTCAGAGGCGTGCACAGTGGTCTACGTTATTGGTCTCCAGGACCGCGCGGGCGAATTTCTGCATTACGTAATTATCTTCGTTGGTGGCCTTGGCTGATGAGATTACCGCCACCTGGTCCCCTTTGTAGCTTTCCAGTTTGCTGGAGACTAGTGCCAGTGCCTCTTCCCAGGATGCTTCCTCAAAATGGCCGTTTCTCTTGATTAACGGCGTAGTCAGGCGCTCCGGATGGTGGACGAATTCATTGACGCCGAATCGGCCCTTAACGCAGAGACGGCCTTCGTTGGGCGTATTTTCATTATCGCCGCGGACGTTTATTACCTCGCCATCCTTGATGCCCAGATACATCTGGCAGCCGACTCCGCAGTAGGGACATGTGGTCTTCACTTCCTGCGTGGGGCGGAAGGCTTCTTTGGGCGTCATGGCGCCTACCGGACAGCGCACCATACATTCGCCGCAGGAGCGGCAGATTGATTCCATCAGCGGCTTATCGCCGAATGTGGCCACCTTCATTAGATAGCCTCGGTAGGCCATATCAATAGCCCCCACGCCGGTTACCTCCTCGCAGGCGCGCACGCATCTGGCGCAGAGGATGCAGCGGTTGCGGTCAAGGTCGAAAAAGGGGTTGCTGGTATCGACCGAAAATGAGCCGCTTGACCAGCCCAGGCGCAGCTTCTTCTTGTTCATGCCCAGGTAGTCAACCACTTTTTGCAGTTCGCACTGCTCGTTGGCGGGGCAGGTGACACAGCGGTCAACAACGGCCACATGGCGCAGGCATATGTCATAGGGGCCGCAGCGCTTCCTGCGGTGGCATTCAAGACAGTCGCAGGGGTGGTTGGTCAGGAGCAGCTCAAGGGCGGTGCGGCGGACTTCGTAGATAGAGTCCGACTCCGTTTTCACCACCATGCCGTTGGCGGCTGGGGTGGTGCAGGAGGCGGGCAGCCCACGCATACCTTCGACTTCAACTACGCATTGACGGCAGCCTCCGTAGGGAACCAGGTCGGGGTAGTGGCAGAGGGTGGGGATATATATTCCCCCCGCCTCGGCTGCCTCAAGCACGGTCATCCCTTTGGTCGCTTTAACTTCCTGTCCGTTGATGGTAAGAGTGATATTTTCCATTCTACGCCTCGCTTAATTCTTAGATGCTGTCGTTGCCGCCTTTGGTTTTTCCGCCGTCACCGGAATCGGCTCGGTGGGGTCTTTTATCTCCTCGCCGGAGACCTTCAGCACCGCATCGAACCGGGGAGGGCAAACATCAAGGCAGGTGCCGCACTTGATGCACTTTTCCTGGTCTATGATGTGTACCATCCTCTTCCCGCCGACTATGGCGTCGGCGGGGCATTCGCGCAGGCAGATGCCGCAGCCCTGGCATTTATCCGGGAGGATGTGAAAGCGGATTAATTCGGTGCAGGCCAATGCCGGGCACCTGCGGTCTCTGGTATGAGCATCGTATTCTTCGGGGAAGTAGCGGTGTGTGGTGAGCACCGGGTTTGGCGCTGTCTGTCCCAGCGCGCAGAGGGCGCCATTTTTAATCGCCTGGCTGAGCTCAAGGAGCAGGTCTATGTCCTCCGCCCTGCCTTCGCCGTTGCAGATGTTCTCCAGTATCTCTAGCATCTGCTTTGTTCCCACGCGGCAGGGCACGCACTTTCCGCATGACTCGGACTGGGTGAAGGCGAGGAAATAGCGGGCGACATCGACCATGCATGTCTCTTCATCCATTACCACCATGCCTCCCGAGCCCATGATGGAGCCGGCCTCCGCCAGTGATTCATAATCGACGGGCAGGTCGAGCATGGAGGCAGGCAGACAGCCGCCGGAAGGCCCGCCGGTCTGCACCGCCTTGAATTTCTTATCGCTGGGAATTCCTCCGCCGATGCCATAGATGATTTCGCGGAGCTTGATGCCCATGGGCACTTCGATGAGCCCGGTGTGGTTTATCTTGCCGGCAAGGGCGAAGGTCTTGGTGCCCTTGCTCTTTTCCGTGCCGTAACCGGCATACCAGTCGCCGCTGTGCTGCAATATCGCCGATACGTTGGCCCATGTCTCCACGTTATTGATATTAGTCGGCTTGCCCCACAGGCCGCTCTGGGCAGGGAATGGCGGACGAGGCCTGGGCATGCCGCGCTTGCCTTCGATAGAGGCCATCATGGCAGTCTCTTCGCCGCAGACAAAGGCGCCTGCACCTTCCTTGATTTTCAGGTGGAAGCTGAAGCCTGAGTCGAGGATATCGTCCCCTATCAGGCCATATTCCTCCATCTGCTTGAGCGCAATATTGAGGCGCTGTATTGCCAGCGGATATTCGGCGCGGCAGTAGATGAAGCCATCCGTCGCCCCGATGGCATATGCGCCGATGAGCATGCCCTCCAGGACGGAGTGAAGGTCGCTTTCCAGAAGCGACCTGTCCATGAAGGCGCCGGGGTCGCCCTCGTCGGCGTTGCAGATAATGTACTTGGTTGTGCCGTGCGCATCGTGGCAGAACTGCCCCTTCATGCCGGTAGGGAAGCCGGCGCCG
>CAYWUK010000024.1:0-13139 GCA_964461475.1 uncultured Dehalococcoidaceae bacterium | reverse complement strand
CCCATGGGTTGACATTGCAATCAAATTTGCACCTATTTCTTCGGCTACTTTGACAATTTGGTGGGCGATATCTCCGGTCTTCACAGTCGATGTAACTATAACGCATTCGCCTTTTAGCATTTCTGATGCTTTGTTCAAATACCTTGCGGTTTTTTCTTTGATTTCTGTTAACTTCTTTTTAGAAAGAGGAATATCATGAGGCTCTGCCCGTATAGGAAAAGTGCGGTAGGTTGTCTGAATGACGTGTAGTAAAGTCACTTCCACATTCGCTTTGTTTGATACTTTAGATAATAAGTGCTTTATATGGATTAAAGCAGATTCAGACTCTTTGGACCCGTCCAGCGGAATGAGAATTCGCTCACACATATTCCACCTCCATAAGCTTTCATGATTATACTGCTCCAGATTAGTCAAATCAACAAAGAGATAATAAAGATTTTTTAGCAACTCTTAAAAAATTCTTTGTATCAAGGCTAACCAGTTTGAGAACAAAGGATAGGAATTTTGCATTTTTAATAACCCGAAGGGCAGAGTTCCACGGGCTCTGCCCGTGGGTGAATGAAAAGGCGGTGATATGAGGTGTAGAATAGATGAGTGGAGATGAGGTTATCTGGGCATGGTGCATATCGGACGGAATATCATATATAGTCTGGATACCGAAATATCGCCGCCGTATCCTGAATCCTGGGGTGGGGGGATATATAAGCAGACTTTTCCCAAAGGTATTAAGCCGGGAATCACTATTTTGCCGCTGGCATCAACCACCCTCTCAGCTTTGGGGAAGGCGCGTCTGGAGCCAAGCGCCATAATCCTGCCGTCATTTACGGCTATATCCGTCTGTTCTACGCCGGCAGCGCTCACAACCGTGCCATTGGCAACTATTAAATCAATTCCCATTCCCCTTCTCCTCAGTCCAGCCTGAAACCTATCTGGTGATGTGTGTCCCGGTCTCGCCCTTCAGCGCCTTCAACGCAGTGTCGGGCAGGGTGATGATGACCTCGCCATCCCTTGCCTCCAGAAAATCAACGGCGGCCCTTATCTTGGGCTCCATGCTGCCTTTGCCGAATTGTCCCGCCGCCAGAAGCTCTCTGCTCTCAACCAGATTAAGACGCTCCAGCGCTTCCTGAGAAGGAAGTCCGAAATCGCGGAAGGCCTTTTCCACTGCGGTGAGGATTAGAAAAACGTCGGCCTCAATCTCAATGGCAAGACAGCTTGAGGCGAGGTCTTTGTCAATCACCGCCTCGACGCCCTGGAGGGACCTATCCTGCTTCCTTATTACGGGAATGCCGCCACCACCAACGGCAATAACAATCTCGCCGGCATCCAGCATGCTTTTGATGATTCTGCCCTGTTGTATATGGGTCGGCCGCGGCGACGGCACCACGCGCCTATAGCCACGAGCGCTGTCTTCAATCATCGCCCAGCCCTTTTCCCTGCGCAAAACCTCCGCCTGCTGCACCCCGTAGAAGGGGCCTATGGGCTTGGTCGGATTCTTAAAAGCGGGGTCATCCTCGCCGACTATCACCTCGGTGATAACGGTGGTGATGTTATGTACCAGCCCGGCGCTCCGCAAACGGTTTGCCAGCGTATTTTGCAGCATGTAACCCATGAAGCCCTCGGTGGCGGCGCCGCATATGTCCAGAGGGATGGCAGGCACCACATCCCTGGCGGTCTCCACAGCCAGCAGCAGATTGCCCACCTGAGGCCCGTTGCCATGCGTGATGACTATGCGATTTCCCGCGGCGAATAGCTCCAGCAGCTGCTCACAGGTCCGCTCAATATTCAGGTATTGTTCCCCAGGAGTCCCTCTCTCCTTAGCCCTGAGGATGGAGTTGCCGCCTAAGGCGATGACGAAGGTTTTAGCTTTTTTCACTTGAGCTGCCCACTATTAAGAAAGCTCTTCCGAAAGCACTTCTATATATTTTTGAGCGCAGCAAGGTCTTCAAGCATGAGCAGGCAGAGAAAGGCCTTGCGCGCATAGAGGAGGTTCTCAGCCTGGTCGTACACCACCGAGTTCGGGCCGTCGGCTATGCTGTCATCTACCTCGTTTCCCCTGTCGAAAGGCATTACATGCATGAAACGGGCATTGCTGGTCAAGCGCAATAAAGCCTTATGTACCTTATCTCGTCCAGGCCGGATATATCAATGATTATCTCCGGCATTGGCGCCAGCGCATTGTTCCTTATGTCAACTAGCAGGTCGGTACCGCCCACAATGAAAGCTGCGCCCTCTTCATACTCGGCTTTAAGCCTCAGCGCTTCGTTCAGAGAACCTGCCTTTGTATAGATAAAATCCAAATTCTCCATCCCGCTCAGGGGTATGGCACGCCCGCAAACTGCTCGGCGATTTTTAAGGCGCTTATCACCCCGGCAATTACCGGCACTTTCAGGCACCGCTCAAGTTTTCCCTTAAGGTCGCTCATGCCAGCACAACTGAGTATGAGGGCCCCGGCGCCGTCCTCATCAATGCATCTCTGGCCCACCTCGCAGTAAACGTCAAAAAGCTCGTGCCTCCTCTGCACGATGTCGCCCTTGCCGCCCAATGGCCTGGCCGAGGCAAGCCTGTCTGCGCCAATGCCGAGGGAGCGCAACTTATCGGGCACCGCTGCCGCCGAACCCTCGGTTGAACTCAAGAAAGAGAACCGTTTAGCCACGGCGCAGGCGGTCAAAATAGCGGCCTCACCTACGCCGATGACATTCCTAGCCAATGCCCGGCAGGCATCAAGGCCGGGGTCGTAACCGCAGGCGATGATGAAATAGTCGTATTTGCGCCTGTTTTTCTCAACCAGAGCGGCAACCTCTGGCGCTATCACCTCGGCATCGTGGGCGCTGGCGATAAAATCAGGGGCATCCAGCAGGCTTACGGTGGTTATTTCCGTCCCGAGCGCGGCATACTGCCTGGCCACGGTATCTATGATCTTCGTCATCTCCGCGGAGGAGTTTGGGTTTATTATCAATGACGTTCCTGCAAAAACGACTTTTCAGCAGATTGCCTCTTGAGCTATCGTTTGAGCCATAAGGCGCTTACGGAGCCATTTCCTGGTGAAGATTGCCACCAGAGCCACCGACAAGACAATTATAGGTGCCAGGGAGCGGGACATGTCTCGCTTTTTCTGTTCCAAATAGGCCCATATTCGACCGAAGTTTATACCGATCGCCATAGCGATTATCACATTCCGCACCCGCTGGTAGCCGCGAACCTTTAGCTTACCATTGCGCGTCCTTTGCTTGAACTGGCTTACCGTACCTTCCACTGCCGGCCTCAAACGGCACTTCTCCCTATAGTCCTCTTGGTCCAGCGCCTGCCGTCTCCGAGCCACGACTACTTGTCGGAAGGAAAGGCTATAGAATTTCTGCCGTTCTGCAACAGGACAGTAGCCTATCATGGGACAACTCCTACACTGCTCCAGGGAAAATCGAATTACCCATCGTTTCTTTTCCTCGTTGCGAATTTCTGTTGCCGGGAGTTGCCCCACGGGACAGGCGACGATTTTGCCCTCGGCAAAATTGAAATCCTTTAGAGAAAGTCCATCTTCCGATAACTTCCTTCCTTTCACTTCGGCGGGTATTAGCACCACCCCTTCCGTATCGCATACTTTCTCCGAGACCTCGCCGGTAAAGCCAGCATCTGTTATCATCTCCTTAACTTCCATCCGTTGCTTGATCTCAGGAACTCTCTCGGCGGCAATTACTTCATCCGAGATTACGTTTGGATAAAGGAATACGTCGGTCAATAACTGCACCGGGTTGGCTGGGGAGCAGGTCTCCGCTACGTTAAATACATAGCCCTGATGATCTTCGTGCCCCTTCCTCCTGAAGGTGGCGGTATCATCGGCCGGGTTTTGCAGGGAAGAAGCACTTATTTCCTTCGCCGGTTTGACCTCTATGACAGTTTCCTCTCGCTCCTTTGTAACCAGGTATTGCTCCTGAAGTACCCGACCTACACGCCGGTAGCTTTGAAGATCGGTTATGTCTTCATCCCGAGAGTAAGCTTCGTGGAGCTTGAAGAGCCACTGCCCCACCTTAGTAAGGTGCGTCTCGACTTCAGCACGCTTCAAACGAAAGCTCAGGTGTTGGGCCTCCTCTTCCACGTATTCCTCCAGAAGGGGTTGCCACCGTTTCTGCTCTTCCTCCGGAAGTTCCTTGTAGAAATTCTTTAACACCTTGACCGCTATCTCTAACCGGCTCATCTTCTTGATGAAAGACCCAACGAAACTGGAATCCATGCGCTGGGTTTTGGTGTCTACGCCCAATTGCTCCAGGGCATCATCCGTAATGCTATTGAATTCCTCCTCCAATAGATTGCGCCCGGTCATGGCCTCATATTCCAGAAGACGCTCCCGGTTGTAGTAGATAGTGCGGATGCAAACGGTAAGTTCCCCCAAACCCTCTTGCCCCAGGGCATAGGCAGTAAGCAGATCGAAGTGGAATTGCCGCATCAATTCTTCATCGGTATAGTCGAATTGGCCTTTCAGAATCTCCAGCCCTACCCAGACATTGACCGGAAAATTGGGACGGCTGACATTATCACTGTAAAGCTCGGCATAGCGCCTTTCGTCTATCTTGTCGAAGACTAATCTCCTGAAAGCCGGCGCCCAACTCTCGTCCAGCATCTTCTTCACTCCTAGAGGCAACTGATACACTATCCCAAACAGGCTCACTTGATATTTCTTATTCTCTCTAAACATAGCACCCTCAAATTGATTAAGCTTGCCTATATTTTAGCTTGGATGCTATGCCTTTTCTATACCTTTTTGCAGTTTCGCCATCAATATTTTCATATCAAGCTTATTGCGCCTTTTCGCGCTCTGGCTTTCTGAACAGGCAAAAAATACATCAACCGGGATTCCCCATATCAACTCGTAGTGACCTGATTTCATACTTCTTTGACTTTGGTAATAGTTTATTCTCGTTGCATTCCATTGTCAAGTCCAATCAGAACCACCCAGACAACCCATAGCATCCCGGGAGTTCAGCTCCGACACCCCAAAACACCTGTTTAGCAATCCAAAAGTAGCTCTTCACCCGAAAAGAGGCGCTACTTCCCCTATCTTTTTCATCTGGCTGCCTGTGTGCCCTCATCAGTGTGCTAGCCAGGAGCCAGGCGTAACCGGCTTATCCGCTTCAGGATGGCAGCAAACAGCTCTCTGGGCACTGCTACCTCAGCCAGTTGGAAGACAATCTGCCGGGCATGGCGCACAATTCGGCCCCCCATCTTGATTAACTTCACCTGAAGGCCGCGCAAAGACCAGTCTTTGATTGCCTTGGGCAAGCCCAGCCTGCGTAGAAAGTTCCCCAGGTTGTAGGCCAAGACGAATAGCTGAAGACGCACCTGATTGGCAACGAGCTGGTGGCAGGAGAGCCGGGTTCAGTTCAGAGCATACTTACCTTCCTTAATCCACTGCTCTGCCGTCCCCCGCCCGTTGTAGAAGTGCACTGCACCTTCTGGCTTGGCGGACAGATTGGTCACGATGAAGCCCTCTCGTGGGAACAGCTCTCCCCGGTGCCACTCCACTTTAGCTACCACCCGCCTGGGTTGTTCCCAACTCTTTGCCTGATACTGGAAGTCGTGGTAGCGGATTACGGGCTTCTCAGGTAACTCCTCTTCAGGACGTTTCAGCAGGTGCTTAATCTCCTGTTCCAGGATATCGTTTGCTGGCAGTCGAATGGCGTACAGGAAACTGTGCTCCTCCAGATAGATGTAGACCTCAGGCTTCGCAAAAGCAGCATCAGCCCTAAAATACAGACGCACTCCAGTTTTTCTATAGCGTTTGAAGATGGGCTCCAATGCCTCTCGCCACCCCTCGGCACTGTGTACATTGCCTGGCCTGAGGACTGCTCCCTCACAATCCCCAAACTGGTTAAAACAAAACAGGGGGTGGTAGCAGACACACTCAAAATGACCGTTGTAGGCTGCTCCTTCCTGCTCCCCATACACGGGGCTCTCCGAGCTGCCCATGTCCAGAATGATTCTCTGGTGCCGTGTTCGAGTCATGGCATGGTCTACCCATGCAGCGTTCAGTTGCCCCAGTCCTCTCAGGTTCTCCTCGGTAATAAGGACTTCAGTCTCAAATCGACTCAGGGTATTGGTGCTGGCTGCCTGCTTCTCCAGGGCTCGGCGCCCAACCACCGCTTGCATAGCGGGATCTCTAGCCAGCCGTACCGCATCATTGGTGTCCTCGTATCCCGCCAAGCGGCTATACACCGACTGCCGCAACAGCGGTACGAGCTCATGCTGCACATTCCTGCCTCCTCGGGTCTCTCGCAGATAGGTCGGTGCTACCTCCGTCAACTCCAGCGCTCCATCAAATTCCCGGCAGGCCAGCAACCCTGCATCCGAGGTGATCCTGGCCCCGTGGAACTCTAGCCTCAACCGCTTATCGAATTGAAGCTTCAGTGTCTCCTTGGTCTTTTCACCCATTGGGTTCCTCCAGCCAGCCCCATCTGATAAAGCTAAACAAGGGGCTTTTGTAGCTATTTTACCATAGAAAGATGCCTACGTACCCAGTTTGATATGGGAAATGCAGGTTAAGAAAGATGCCGGGTTGTGAGATAGTTGAGCGGAATATACAGGTTGACCATATACATCTGATAATGGTGATTCCACCGAAGTATTCGGTAAGCGATGTAATAGGGAAGATAAAGCAGTATACGGCGAGTAGGATGCGGGAAAAGTTTGCGTGGTTAGAAGAGGTTTGTTGGAAAGAGCGGGTGGTATGGTCACCAGGGTATTTTGTTTCCACAGTGGGGTTGGATGAGAAACAAATCACCGAGTATGTGAGATGGCAGGGGGGCCAGGATTCAGGTCAAGCGAAGCTTGACCTGTAAAGTGCCACGGGCTCTGCCCGTGGGTATCTACTTTCCGTGTAATATAAACATTGTAATTACTGATGCTGCACTTATTAAGTATTGCTTGGATAGAGCGCGTTCACCACGCTCTGCCACCTTTAGTTTGCACAATGCATCGGAAAGTGTGATTTTCGTTTTCCCGAACTCTGTCTTAAGCCGATCATAGCCCTTTAGCTTGACCTGCTAGGTATTGACACGGGTAGACGGAGGGCGATTATTGGAAAATAAAAAACCGAAATGAGACTAATCAGCAGTGTCAGCTTTCTAGTAGTCAAAGCCCTCAGCCAGAATGGCTTGTTAGGCGATCGCCCCTTTTTGGGATTGCTCTCGCTGTAGTTCGCATTCAATGGTTTCGGCGCTGAAGTCCTGCTCATGAGGCCACATGATTCCACCATAAGCCACCCGGACGCGCCGAAAATATTGCGGGTCTCTTAATTCCCGAAAAACGCCTTTGCCGAGATATGGCGAAACATCAAATATACCTCTCTTGTTATTTGATAGTAACACCCGTAACTTGTGATTCTCTATTGCTTCTACCGATATGACTTTGACCATTTTGTACCTCCTCACCTCAGCGGTTCGATTTTGGATAGCTGATGACCCTCGATCGCCAAGCGCCAGTTCCTGGTCAACTCATCCTTGTGGATTTCAATCCATGCCTGAACCAGTTTCATTTTTGCTTTTGGAAGGTCACCCCCCAACACATCTCCATCATCAATGGAAATAACCGCCTCAAATTCACCATACTGAGCATGGATGTGCGGACGATAATGCCTCTTGTCATCAAAGTAGAACATCAAGATAGTTATCCCATAGAAGGTAGATATTACCGGCATGTGTTCCTCATCATCAAGAAGTTGTCCATGTGCACAGGATACGTTGAATCGAATCCAAGCACCGCGCTACTCCATCTTTCCGTAAGGTACTCCGAGGCAGATTAAATCCGGGCTACCGAGTTGTCTACGCACCTGTTGCCCATGAATATGATACACCTCAATTATATGCCTTTCAAGGCTACGTTCGATGTGTCAGACGTTTGAAGCCTCCAGTCTTCTGTGGTAGAATCATCCTTGATGGTGGTCGTCAAGACTAGGTACTCAGGCTAAATGCCAGCTCAAAGGTTCTTAATACCGTACACTTAGCTCTACCAATTGAATTTGAATGAAGCACAGCGAAAAGGCTGTGCTTTTTGTTTAGAAGCTTCTTCTCTTACAGAAGTGCCTTGATTATATCCAGCCCAGCGGCACCGGCTTTTTATAAACCCTCCAGGCAAAGAGGGCAGCCACCACCAGGAAGGCTATGGCCAGATAGATATTATAGGAAAAGGTTACCCGCAGACCCATGATGAGCGCAGTCAGCACCAGGAAAAGGCATATACCGGCATACCTCTTTCTGCGCAGGCGCAGGGCGGAGATTTTTGCCCCCAGCCCTTGAGGAACAGGGGCATCAGGCTTCACCTGCTCCATCAGGGATTCAATACGCGGCTGAATGGAAAAGTGGATTTGAGATAGCAGGCTTGCCAGAACAAGCAAGGCCACCCACTTGATGACGAGCATGGGGTCGGTAAATAGTGCGCTCCAGCTCCGTCCGGTAACATAGACCAGTGCCAGGCCGCTGACTGCCATGGTGCCCTGGAAGACGAAACATCTCACTGCATTGTTGCGGATGATGTTTTCCATGTAGCGGTCGGTGAAGTAGCCTAAAGGGACGCCGAAGCGGGCACGTTCATTGACTATAACAAGCATATAGAAAGGAGCCGCCATAAGCAGCGTTGACACAAGGTGGACAAACAAAAGGAAAGCTCTCAATTCCATTGCAGTTTCTCCTTCTTAGCCGGCACTATGTCTGTATAAAGTAGTTTACAGGCTGTTCTCTGGCGTTGTCCATAGAGTAAATAACCCGATTTCCACCTGCCTAATACCTGTTTTGTGCATTGTCCAAGCGTCCATCTTGTCCTGCCGTTGAATATGTTATCCATATATAATAAACAGCAAGGCTGGATACCCTTTTCGGAATATCCAGCCTTACTTCGTGTCCTGGCAATTCGCCTTGTTGGCTTTCAGCAGAGTTGCCTCCTTTCCTCGCTTTTTGTCTCCCTTAGCTTGCTGTTTTTGCCGTGGTGGCGGCTTTCTTTGCCTGGGCGGCCTTTGCAGCGTGGACGATGCCTCCAATGTTGACATACCAGACGAAAGCTGCCGGGAAGAGGATTATCGGTATCGCCAGGGCCAGAGCCAGAATCGTTAGTCCTTCCATCTCAGTAACCTCCTTTCTTCTTCTTATTTCCATTGACAGCTTACCATCCCGATGATGAAAATAGCTTCCGCCTTGCTACCTATTTGGGACTGTTAAAACAGCTAATTTGCTTTCCCCTGCGCAGCGTTTTATGCTTACTGCAATTCCTGAAATTAAGCAGATATGCTTACTTTTTTGAATTTATGTGGGATGCGGATAACATGGACATGTGCACAGGCCGAGGTTCATGCGCCCCAGCCTGGCTTCTTCTTTATAGACTGTGCGAATTTATCTCAGGCCTTAGATTTGCCGCCGCTGGCCTTTTCGGCTTCCTCCGGTCCCTTGCCGAAGTCTCTGAGCTTCTCCGCGAGGGCTGTCAGGCGTTTCTGCACGCGGTCGTTAATGGAGTTCGCCTGGAAGCCGCCGTCCTTCAGGCGCTGGCCCGCCTTCAGCCCGGTAAGCACTTCAATCCCCTCATCGATAGTGCTCACCGGGTAGATATGGAAATCTCTCGCCTTCACCGCCGCCGCCACATCCTCTTTGAGCATCAAGTTCCTGGCGTTGCTGGCCGGTATTAGCACGCCCTGCTTGCCGTTAAGACCCTTGGCTCGGCACACCTCAAAGTAGCCTTCGACCTTCTCGTTCAGCCCCCCAATGGCCTGCACCTCTCCCTTCTGGTTAACCGACCCGGTGACGGCGATGCCCTGCTTTATGGGCACATCCGCCAGGCGGGAGATGAGGGCGTAAAGCTCGGTGCTTGAGGCGCTATCGCCCTCCACCTCTTCATAGCTCTGTTCAAATACCAGGCGCGCCGACAGCGACAGCGGCACGTCCCACACGTATTTTTCTGTCATGTAGCCGTTCAGTATCATCACTCCCTTGGTATGGATGGGGCCTCCCAGCTTGGCTTCCCTCTCGATGTCAATCAGACCCTCCCTGCCGATGCCGACGCTGGCCGTTATGCGGGAGGGCCGGCCGAAGGCGAAATCGCCGAGGTCTATCACCGCCAGGCCGTTCACCTGTCCTGCGGCCTCGCCATCGGTATCTATTATAATCATGCCTTTTTCTATCATCTCGTTGATGCGCTGCTGGATGAGGTTGGAGCGATACACCTTTTGTTCTATCGCCTTCTGCACATGCCTGGCATCAATGAGGGATGCTTTCTCCTCGTCCGCCCAGAAGCTGGCCTCGCGGATGAGGTCTGCTATCTCGGCAAACAGGGTGGACAGCTTTTCCTGGTCGCCCGACAGCCGCGAGCTGTGCTCCACTATTTTGGCCAGCGCGGTATCTTTGAGGTGTTTCAGGCGTTCTTCCTGGCACATGCGGCAGATGACGGCGGCATATGCTTTCAGAATAGCCTCATTCTTATCCATGCGGGTATCAAAATCGGCCTTGACCTTGAATAGTTCTTTGAACTCCGAATCAAGCCGCAAAAGCAAATAGTAGAACATAGGCTCCCCGATGACTACCGCTTTTACATCCAGGGGGATGGGTTCCGGTTTGAGGCTCTTGGTAGCGAGAAAGCCGAGCCGTTCCCCGATTTCTTCAATGACGAGCTCTCCATCGCGCAGTGCCCTTTTTAGCCCCTCCCATGATTGATAATTGGTAAGAATGTCCTCAATGCGGACTACAAGGTAGCCGCCGTTGGCGCGGTGCAGCGAGCCGCTTTTTATCATGGTGAAATCAGTGTATAAAGCGCCGAACTGGGCCTCCTTCTCAATGCGGCCGAAGAGATTGTTGAAGGTGGGGTTCAGCTCCAGGATAACCGGCGCCCCCTTCGTTCCTGAATTGTCAACCAGCACGTTGACCTCATACTTCTTCAGCGCCTGCGCGCTCATCATCCCCTGCATGGCCGCCATGGGGTCTGCTTCCGATGGTTTCGGTTCTGCGCGTAGCTGCTGATAGTTATCTACGATATCTTGCTCAACCTCGCTGAGATAGTCTATTATCTGCGGAAGCTTACTGTACCTCTTCTTCACCTCTTCAAACAGGTAGCTTATTGAGTAGCGGGCTACTTCGCGGTCGGTTTCCTCCAGCTGCTTTTCAATGCCGCTTTCCTCATTCTTTAATTTGACTATCTGTTCCTTGAGCTCTTTGCTCAGTTCGTCGCGGTTCTTTTTCAGCTCCTCTTTCTTTTCCGCGCTTAGCTTCTGGTATTCCTCGTCGCTCATCGGCTCGCTTTTTACCGATGGTATGAGAATCAACCCCGCCGATGTTGCCTGAAGCAGCAGTCCCTTGTCTTCGGCCTTTTTGCTGATTGCCTTAAAGGCCGCTTCCCTTTTTTTATTGAAGTCTTCGGTTATCTCCGCCCGCCTGTCGGCGTATTCCTTGCTGGAGAAGGCCTGGATGAGGCTGCGTTTGGCGTTCTCCAGGGCGCGTTTCATGTCCTTTTGCAGCTTTAGTCCCGTGCCCGCCGGCATCTCCAGGGCTTTAGGGCAATATGAATCGCGGAAGTTATGCACGTAACACCAGTCGGACGGCGTTTCCTTCTTAGCGGCCAGAGCCTCTATGAAGGACTTTGTGGCCGTGGTGCGGCCTGTCCCCGCCAACCCCGAAACAAAGATGTTAAACCCCGGTTTCTGGATGTTGAGGCCGAACTTGAGCGCGCTGAGCGCCCTGTCCTGGCCGATGATGCCCTGGGCGGGCTTTAAGTCGGCGGTTGAATTGCAGTGGAATAGTTTGGGGGAGCAGCTCTGCCTGACTTGCTCGGCGCTTAGTTCTTTGGGCATTGCGTACCTCCTTGCCGCTGAAGATGCATTGCTATAAACGTATTATATAGGTATTTTAGGGCGACTTAAAGTGTCGCCGTGTGCTTGACACGCTCCAGGAAGTCGGGTAGACTTTGCCATGTTATAACGAAAACAGGAGGACGCTCCTATGAAAGAAGCGAAAAACCGTCGTGCTGAACTCGCCGGCAAAGTCCAGACTGTGCTCGGGCTCGTCTCCCCGGAGTCGCTCGGTGTTACGCTGTCGCATGAGCATCTCCTCATCGACCTGGCATCGTCATATGGCGCCAGTGGCGAGCCTGTCGAGGCTACGGAACGGAATTTTTATTACCAGCCGGTGAGCGTGGAAAACCGCGGCTGGATTGCCTACCATATCACAAGCAACCGCGACAATGTGATGTTGAACGATGAGAATATGATTATAAGAGAGGCGATGCGCTTCAAGCGCGCCGGCGGCGATACCATTATCGACCATACCACGCGGCACATGGGGCGCGACCCGCGCGGGCTGGCGAGGATATCCCGCGCCACCGGCCTCAACGTGGTCATGGGGTCGGGCTATTATCTGAAAACGGCGCAACCTGCCGATATGGGCAGTAAGGCCGAGGAGGAAATCTGCGAGGAGATAGTGCGCGATGTAATGGTGGGGGCGGGAGACAGCGGAATACGCGCCGGTGTCATCGGCGAGATAGGCTGTTCGTGGCCGATGACCGATAACGAGCGCAAGGGGCTGCGCGCTGCGGCCAGAGCCCAGCATCTCACCGGCGCCCCTATGAGCGTGCACCCCGGCCGCAACGCCAAAGCAGATGCCGGCAGTTGCCTTGAGATAGTCGATATCATCAGCAAGGCCGGGGCGGACTTAGGCCATACCGTCATCCTGCACATTGACCGCACGGTCGTGGAGCCGGACGAGCGACTCAAGCTGGCGAAGACAGGCTGCTATCTCGGCTATGACCTCTTCGGCTGGGAGGGCTACCATATCAGCCCCGCCGTGCCCCTCCCCACCGACCATCAGCGCGTCAGCGAGATTATGCACCTGGGCGAGAAGGGATACCTGGAGCGCATCCTGATTTCGCAGGATATCGCCTGGAAGCACCGCCTGCGCTGCTTCGGCGGACACGGCTACGAGCACATGCTCTGCAACGTGGTGCCCATAATGCGCGCCAGGGGCGTTACCGGGGAGCAAATAGATACGCTGCTGGTGGGGAATCCTAAGCGGTTTTTTGCGTTCAAATAGGGAAGTCAGGCGTGGGAAGTGGCTATTCCCAGCCTGTGAGCCTGTAATAGTCCGCCAGCATCTTATCGAAGTCCGACCTCGCCAGCGCCTTGCCGC
>CAYWUK010000023.1:0-13142 GCA_964461475.1 uncultured Dehalococcoidaceae bacterium | reverse complement strand
GCCATAAACAATTGCATTAAGCGAGAGCATCATCCCGCCCGACTAAGGCATACTCCCAAGAGAAACCCGAGCAGACTACACCCACGAAGATAGCGGCAGCTACTCTTCCTCCTCTTCCTTCTTCCTCTTCTTCTTGATTACCTCTACCTCCGCCGTAGGTTGCAGGATGGGAATCTGGGGTAGCTTTTTAGTTTCCTTCTTGGTCTTTTTAGTTTCTCTATGTCTAAAATCTCTACTGCCCATGGCAACACCTCTACAACATGGATAGGCGTCGTTTATAAAAGTTTAGCAAAGAGAAGCTGCTATGTAAAGTCGTTTGAGAGTCTCTCCAGAGCAGAGCGCGCCGCCTCAGTTTCCGCCAGCTTCTTGCTCTTTCCGGAACCCCTGCCCAGCATGGAGTCGTCAGACAGCACCTCCACGCTGAACACTTTGTCATGGGCAAGGCCTGTTTCGGAAACGACGCGATAGACGGGCGTAGGCTGCTGCCTGGACTGCAACAGCTCCTGCAACCGCGACTTATAGTTCATCTCCGTTATCCGCCTGGAGACCGCCAGCAATTCTTTATCAAGCAGCCTCAGGATGAATCCCCCGGCTTTCTCCAGACCCCCATCGAGATAGACGGCGGCTATCACTGCCTCGAACGCCCCGGCCAGATTGGCCGGGTTATCCCGTCCACCACCAGCCTCTTCACCCCTGCCCATGCGAAGATAACCGCCCAAGCCAATGCCCCTGGCGATGCGGGCCAGCGTGTCCCGGCGCACCAGCGCCGAGCGTCTCTTGGTCATCTCTCCCTCAGCTAGACACGGGAAGTCCTGGTACAGCTTTTCGGCAACTACAAGACCCAGAACGGCATCGCCAAGGAACTCAAGCCTTTCGTTATGGCCCGGGCAAACACCGGGATTCTCATTGATATATGAGCTATGAACCAGTGCCTGCTCCAGAAGAGAGCAGTCTTTAAAGAAGACCTGTATATTTTCCTGCAAAGAAGCCAGATCAGCCAAGGCAACGCCTCACTTTCCTTGATAACGGCGCTCCACAAAACGCGCAAGACAATTATACTCCTATTGCCCGGCGCCGTCTAAGATGCGGGGCAACACCCAGCTAAAATCGGGGGAAACCTGCATGATTGCCCATTGGAGAGCTTGTAAAATCGCCTTTGAGGGATAAAAAATGACTGAAGCCATAGCCAACAACCCATCCTCAGCTCTTGGCACCATGGCCAGGAGGCTCCGCATAGCCCAGCTATTGACACAACAGGAGCTGGCCGCCATTGCCGGGGTCTCTCCGGAGGAAGTAAACTCGCTTGAGCACAACCTGCCGCTATGCCTGGATGCCAAGCGCAAGCTCCTCCGGGAATTATGGGCCAGGAAAAACCACGGTTCATAACCGGCAAGCAGAATACGCCGGCATGAGCCGAATATTCCGATAGCCGGTCTCTTTCTTTTCCACAAAACGCCTTATTTCCGATAAGGTCGTCCATTCCGAGCGTTTTTTAATGCTATCCTTGACCATTATCCTCGCACTTGGTAGAATCCAGTCGGCAATGCAGCATAAAAGTTAAATAAAGCGAGGAGACAGCAATGGAGAAAAAACAAATCGGGGCTAAGTCTTATATCAATCCGATGCCCGTCACATTGGTAGGAGCTAACGTCAGCGGCAAGCCGAACTACCTGACCATCGCTTCCTGCAATATGATGTGCAGCAAGCCGCCCATTGTCTTCGTTTCTCTGGTGAAAACCCGCCACACCGCCACAGGCATCAGGGAAAACAACACCTTCAGCATCAACATGCCATCGGCGAACATGGCCAAAGTCACCGATTACTGCGGGATAACCTCCGGGCATAAAGTGGACAAGTCCAGGCTGTTCACCACCTTCTACGGCAAGCTGGGAAACGCGCCCATGATTGAGGAATGCACGGTGAATATGGAGTGCAAGGTGCTCCAGACCCTGCAATACGGCCGGGACGATATTTTCATCGGGGAGGTTGTGGCGGCATATGCCGAGGAGAAGTATCTGACCAACGGCCTGCCCGACATGAGAAAGGTGGCCCACTTTACTTACTCTCTGAACGACGATAACTACTGGGCGCTGGGCGAACACCTGGGCAAGGCTTACAGCATCGGCAAGGACTTTAAACCAGACAAGCCGTAGCGGATTAATAGTCACTTTTTAGGGCGATAATCCACCAGGCGATTAGCTTTGACACATCGGCATCAGCAGCGTATAATTCTGGTGTGCTGGGGAATCGTCTAGTGGTAGGACAGCGGACTCTGGATCCGTAAGCGAAGGTTCGAATCCTTCTTCCCCAGCCAGATAAAAGCAGGACACTCCCCCCTACTCTTCGTATTGAAAGACATCCTCAAGCGCTACTCCGAAGGCTCCGGCTATTTTAAAGGCCAGCTCTATAGACGGCACATATTTACCCTGCTCAAGGGCGATGATTGTCTGGCGGGTACAGCCGGCGCACCTGGCCAACTCCTCCTGCGTCATCTCGCCGTGATCAAAACGCAGCCTTCTGATGCTATTTTTTATATTAACCACTGCGATTCATTCTCCAATAGCCAATCAAGATGCCAATACTCCCGGCGATAGAGCTAACACTGAGAATGGTAAAAAACATTAAGGAAAGATAAACAGTCGGTACTCCCTGACCATGAAACCCTTCGCTTAACCCGATAACCCAGGCTACGAGTGTAAAGATGACGGCCAGCCATTGGGTTCGCGGGGAGCGGTCGTAAATGAGTTTATCGCGTTCATCCACCAGATTAGGTTTGCGGAGTATCGTATAGAACAAGGCCAGATATACGATGAGCCCGCCAACCCAGATACCGTCCATAATCAGCCGGAAAATCTGGTCTGAATCGAAAGTGGTGGCACCTCCCTTGAGAGTGAAAACCGCAACCATCGCGATAGCCCAGACGATGCCGAAGATAAGCCCGTAAAAAGCTCGTTTCTGCAGTGGTGACATAATTTCATCCTCCGACTCTCATTATTTCTGGGGCATTTATGTAATCTTCATATTACTTATTGTAATATATATTATACATTTTGTCAAATTATTTATACTTAGCCTCCAGGAAATACAGCTGGAGAAAACCAACTATGATGTAAACTCGCCTTGTTTCCACGTCTTTCCTCTCCTTTTCAGCCATTTTCCCCCTTCCTCAACAGCCCGTAAAGTATAAATTAAGCCAGGCTTATGCTATACTAAAAATCAAAATCGGGAAACGGGTTTAAGAAGATGGGCAAAATAAGGGTAGGCATCATCAACGTCACCGGCTACGCCGGCATGGAGCTGGCACGGCTGATATGCCGACATCCCGGCGCAAAGCTCGCTTCGGTCACCGGGCGCAGCGCCGCCGGCCAGAAGCTGAGCGCGTTCTTCCCCCACCTCGCCGGGACAGGCCTGACCATAGAGGAAAAACTGGGCGAGGTCGATTTCGTCTTCTCGGCCATGCCGCACAAGGAGAGCGCCAAAGAGATAGTGCCACTGATACGCCGCGGCATAAAGGTGGTTGACATCAGCGCCGATTTCCGACTGAAGGATGCCGCGCAGTACTCGCGATGGTACGGCGTTGACCACCCCACCCCTCAGCTGCTCAAAAAAGCGGTCTACGGCCTCGCCGAGCTGCACCGCACCCAGATTGCCGCCGCCAAACTGGTGGCCAACCCGGGCTGCTACCCCACCGGGGCTATCCTGGCGCTGGCGCCGGCAGTAAAGGAAGGCCTGGTTGAGCCAAACATTATAATTGACGCCAAATCAGGCGTCTCCGGGGCAGGCCGAAGCCTCAGTCTGTCAACCCACTTCTGCGAGGCCAACGAAGACGTCGCCGCCTATGCCCTGGAAGGGCACCGCCATCTCCCCGAAATAGTCCAGGAACTGAAGATGCTCAACCCCAAACACGCGGCCAAGATAACCTTTGTCCCTCATCTTGTTCCAATGACGCGCGGGATATTGAGCACCTGCTACGCGCCCCTGGCTGCCGGCAAAACCGCCGCCAGCAAAAAGGCGAAGAAAGATATAACAGCCCTTTACAAAGACTTCTACAAGGGCGAGCCTTTCGTTAGAGTGGTGGAATCCCCACCACACACCAAGCAGGCATGGGGCAGCAACTACTGCTTAATCTACCCCACCATCGACTTAAGAACGGGGAAGCTCATCGTCGTCAGTTGCATAGACAACCTGGTCAAGGGGGCGGCGGGACAGGCTGTGCAGAATATGAACCTCATGCTTGGCCTGCCTGAGGCCGCTGGAATCGGCGCACTGGCGATTTATCCCTAGCAATATTCGGAATTTCTACTTCGGCGAAGTCTCCCTCTCCACCATCTCCCTATAAGCGGCCATTAAGCGCCTGGTGAGCCCTCCCGGCTTTCCTGAGCCAATGTGAATATCCTCTCCTGCGCCGTCGCTGACCGCCACCAGAGGCATTATCTCCATGATTGAGTTGGTAAGGAAAGCCTCGTCGGCCTGCTTAAGGTCGGTCAGCCTTACCTCTGCCTCGATTACATGTATCCCCAGGCTGCGGGCGAGCTCTATCACAAGCTCACGGGCGATGCCGGGAAGTATGCCACTATTCAGCGACGGCGTGACCAGGGAGCCGGAGGCGACGAAAAAGACGTTGCTTACGCTGCCCTCGGCGATGAACCCCTTTTCATTGAGAAGCAGCGCCTCATCAAATCCGGCCACTTCCGCCTCCGCTTTCGCCAGAAGGCTGAGCAGGTAGTTGGCCGATTTAAGCCTAAAGAGAAGCGATTGGCTATTACGGCTGAGAGAAGATACTATAGCTTTAAACCCCTGTTCATAAATTCGGGCGGACATGGGCGAATAATTCTTCGCCGAGACCAGCACGGTAGGCACAGATTCTATGCCGGTGCCGGGGAATGCGCTCACCTCGCCGCGCGACACCGTGAGGCGCAGGCGGGCATCTTCCAGTCCGTTTGCCCTGAGCGTATCAAGGCAGTCCCGGCAAAGGTCGGCCTCGGAATGCTTCAAGCCCAAGCCGATTTCCTCCGCCGAGTCCAGCAGGCGCTTTATGTGCCTCTCCAGGAGAAAGATATTGCCATGATAGGCGCGCATGGTCTCAAACAGCCCATACCCGTAAAGGAAGCCGTAGTCAAAGGGCGATATCTTCGCCTCGGAACGGGGCACAAAAGAACCGTTCAGATAAACAACCTCATCCATCAACGCCTGCCTCCCGTCCCTGGCCCGGGCAGCCGCAGGAAGTTGGCCAGTATATCCTGCCCGCAGTCGGTCAGTATGGACTCCGGGTGGAACAGGACTCCCTCCACCACATCCTCCCTGTTCCTGATGCCCATAACCTCTCCCTCCTTGGTGAGCGCAGATACCTCAAGGGCAGCGGGAATGGTCTCCGCATCCACGACCAGCGAGTGATAGCGCCCTCCGACGATAGGGGATGGCAACCCTTTGAAGACAGTATCGCCATCATGGAAGATGAGCGACGATTTGCCGTGCACCGGGACAATTGCCCTCTTTATCCTGCCGCCGTAGACATAGCCGATACACTGATGCCCCAGGCACACCCCCAGGATGGGAATGCGCCCGCGGAAGCGGCGCACCACATCGTTGGATATGCCCGCGTCCAGCGGGGTGCAGGGGCCGGGCGAGATTATTATATGGCTCGGCGCCATCGCCTCAATCTGCTCCAGGGAGATGCTGTCGTTGCGATATACCGTCGGCTCCCGGCCCAGTTCGCCCAGATACTGCACCAGGTTATAGGCGAAAGAATCGTAGTTATCTATGACCAGAATCACCCTGCCGCCTCCACCATGACCTGAACGGACAGATTAAGCGCCTGAATCAGCGCCCTGGCCTTATCCAGTGTCTCCTCATATTCGACCTCCGGCTGAGAATCATAGACAATGCCTCCCCCCACCTGGAAGTAAGCCCTGCCCTCCTTCACCAGGATGGTGCGAATAACTATATTTATGTCCATATCGCCGCCGAAGCTGAGGTAGCCGATTGAGCCAGTATAGGCGCTCCTCCTGGTGGGCTCCAGCTCATCAATAATCTCCATCGCCCGCACCTTTGGCGCGCCGGTTATGGAACCACCGGGGAAGGTAGCCTTGAGCAGGTCGATGCGGCTCTTGCCCTCGCACAACCTGCCCCGCACCGTGGATGTCAGGTGAAAGACGGTGGGATATGTCTCCAGTATGGCCAGCTCAGAGACCCTCACCGTGCCATAGCGGCACACGCGTCCTAAATCGTTCCGCTCAAGGTCAACTATCATGACATTCTCCGCCCTGTCCTTAACGCTGGACAGCAACTCCTGGGCAAGGGCTTCATCCTCATGCGGAGACTTGCCGCGGGGCCTCGTACCCTTGATGGGGCGCGTCTCAACCCAGTCGCCCCGCACCTTGAGAAACCGCTCCGGCGAGGCGCCGACCATGCTTATGCCGTCGAAGTTGAGATAGCCGGCAAAGGGGGCGGGATTTATCTCGCGCAGCTTGCGATACAGCTCATAGGGCGGGATGGGCAAATCGACCTCAAATCTCTGCGAAAGGTTCACCTGGAATATATCGCCCGCCAGTATATACTCTCTGGCCTTGGCAACGACTTTAATGTATTCCTCGCGAGAAAAGTTTGACTTCAGTCTTAAACCTTCTGTAATTGCAGCCGAAGGCGCCCGCCTGGCCTTAGCGGAAAAATCACCTGAAATCAGACTTTTCAGTTCTTGCAGCCTTTCCTCCGCCCTTCGCCTTCTTTTAGCCTCTGATAGCTCAGGAAATCCTGTAGAGACCAGATATGATTTCCCCTGAAGGTGGTCAAAGGCTATAACAGCATCATAAAAAGCCAGATAGCACTCGGGAAGCTGCAAATCATCCAACGTCGTAGCAGGCAGGCGCTCGATAAAATGGCACAAATCATAGCTGAAATAGCCCACGGCGCCGCCGATGAATGGTATGCCAGCCGCGCCGGCATCCAGCGAATATGCCTCTAAAAGCTCGCCGACCACGTCAAAGGGGTTGCCCCGACGGGTTTCACTCGTCCCATTTCTAATAAGCGTGATTTCGTCGCCGCGACTGCGCAGCACCAGGAACGGGTCGCTGCCCATGAAAGAGTAATGCCCCTGCTTTTCTGAATCCATGCCGCTATCCAGAAAGAAGCTGAAAGGTCGGTCTTTTAATGCTTCAAAGGCCCGGGCAGCAGTAAGTTGAGTGCCTATCTCTTCAAGCAAAAAAAATTGGTTCATCCGCTTTACAACTGAGCCAGTTAAATCCCCCTATGATTATATAACTTACCCGCCGCTACACAAAATAGCCCTGAGGCATCCTCGCGGCGAAGTTGCCTCTTCCCCTTCGCTCTGCTATGCTGTCAAACAGTGAAAGAGACCATCGCTGCCTCAGTTGAAAGGTTCCGTCGCAGGGATTATGTAAAGATTACCATTTACAGCCTTGCCCTGTCCGCCCTCTGGGGCAGCCTGCACAGCATAGTGCTTCCGCTGCGCCTGCTGGACTTCGTTGCCGGGCCGCTCAAGAACACCTACCTTGGCCTGCTCACCCTGGCCGGGTTACTGCTGGCCATGCTGGTCCAGCCGATAGCCGGCGCTATCAGCGACCGTTCCGGCTTCCACTGGGGGCGGCGGCGACCCTTTATTCTGATTGGCTCCATAGCTGCACTATTGCTGCTCCCCGGCATAGGACTTGCCGGGGGTTACGCCGCCATCTTCGTAATCTACTGCCTCATGCAGGTAAGCAGCAACGTCGCCCAGGGCCCGTACCAGGGATTTATCCCCGACCTTGTGCCTGAGAACAAGAGGGGAATAGCCTCCGGCATGAAGAGCCTTTTTGAAATTACAGGCGGCTTCGGGCTGGTTTACCTGATAGTTTATGCTGGCAACTACCTCTCCGGCGAGGGGTCTCCCTGGCTGTGGACAGTCCTGGGCATACTGGCCGGGCTGCTGCTGGCAACCATGCTCATCACTATTATAACCGTTAAGGAGAAACCCGCCACCGCCATGCCCGAAGGAAACCCGTTATCAGCCTTTTACAGAAGCTTCAGGATAGACCTGCGCAAAAGCCCCGGGTTTATATATTATCTGGCCTCGCGCCTCCTCCTGGTAATGGCGCTGACCACCTTGCAGTCATTCGCCTTCTACTTCGTGCAGGACGTGGTCAGGGCAAGCGATACAGCCACGACCACCACCGCACTTCTGGCTGCCGTCGGCGCTGGCATGATAATCTCGGTCTATCCTGCCGGGCGCCTTTCTGACAGGCTCGGCCGCAGGCCGGTCCTGGCTGCTTCCGGCCTTCTCGGTGCTTTAGGCATCCTGGTGCTGTTTTTTGCCCCATATTCGCCATATATATTATTCGGAGGGGCTATCCTGGGGGTCGCCGGTGGCACCTTTCTGAGCTCAAGCTGGGCGCTGGCCACAGACCTGGTGCCTAAAAGCGAGGAGGCGCGATACCTCGGCCTGGCCAACCTCGCCACGGCTGGAGGCGCTGCCCTGGCGCGCCTCATCGGGCCGGCAATTGATTTCTTTAACAGCCTCCGCGCCGGCTCAGGCTACCAGTTCATGTTGCTTGCCTGCTTTATCTACTTCGTCGCCGGCTCTGCGCTTATAGCTAAGGTCAAAGAGCGAAGCTAACCCAGCCAGGGGAAGACTACTTTCAGGCCCATGGCGGCAAGCACGACAAATGTCACATAAAGCACCGTCCTGCCCAGCCAGCAGCTAACGATAAATTTCCACAACGGAAAGCGCAAAACGCCCGCTGCCAGGCCAACCAGGTCGAAAAAGAGCGGCACCAGGGCGAAAATAAAGACGGCCAGTACCCCCCATCTATGAATCCAGCCCACCGACCTATCATAAAGCTTCCTGTTCCTTACGACGCTGGCACCGGCATAGCCGGCGGTGTAACCCACTATCTCCCCAATCGCCGCGCCCGCTCCACCCACCAGGCCCACTATAATCGGCTCGACTATGCTGCCGCTGCTTTTGTAGAAAACGGCGCCCAGGGTGGTAAGGATTGGCAGCACCACCCCGGGCAGCAGCACCGTGGCATTTCCGATGAGGCTGATGAGGAAAGCACCCAAATAGCGGTATTTCCCCAGCCGGGCAACCGTTCCCGGATTGCGCTCATAAAGGAAGAGGACAACACTGATAGCGATGATGAGGAGCAGAGTCAATAACGGAACAAGCTTCCTACGCAGCCAGCTTCTCCTCCTTGCCTCACCAAACTCAACATTAGTTTCCGGCTCGCTCATCTCACTCCTTGACGCGCTAAAACATCTTAAAACTAAAAACCTTGCTCATTCAAGGCTGACTTTGCTATACTAAACGAGTGCCCCCATCGTCTAGAGGCCTAGGACACCGGCCTTTCACGCCGACAACAGCGGTTCGAATCCGCTTGGGGGTACCAATTTTAAAAGCCAGCTTCGTCACTCCTGATTATACCTGAGTGCCCTCATCCCCGCTGATTGACAACGCGATTTGGGGGCGGGTTAGTGTTTGCTGCGAAGGTGAACGTAGAAAAGTAGTACGCCGACTCATGGACAATCGCCCGAAGGCCATCCTTGACGACATCATCCGTCAAGATGCTCTCCGAGCGATTAAGAATAAATCCTATTCGGCGCTTCGCCGCTTACTCCTGGTACAGCCCCTTTCTGTGAGCCTTCAGATATTTAGTGCAATATGCGTCCTGGCCGAGGAGGGCCTGGGCGGCGCAGAGGTCCCCCATTAGCCTTTTATCCAGGGGGTCCAAGATATAACCATCCAGTCCCATTGTCAAAGTCTCAATCATAAAAACGCGGTTCAATACCTTGCGGTTGGGCAGGCCGAAGGAGATGTTACTCAGCCCACAGATTAGAGAGACCTCCGGGCATTCGGCCTTGATTAATCTAATAGCACCCAATACTTCCAGACCAGCCTTATCACTGGTGCTAATAGGAGTTATCACCGGGTCTAAATAGATATCGCCGGCAGGAACACCCGCCTGAGTCAGGTTCTTTACCAGCTTAAGCGCTACCTGCAACCTCTGTTTAGCAGTCTCCGGTATCCCGTTTTCATCCAGGCACAGCGCAACCACCTTGGCCTTGTATTTTGCAATGGCAGGCAGCAAGCTCTGGATGCGCTTCTCCTCTCCGGTTATTGAGTTAATCATCGGCTGCCCTTTCGCGGCGAGAGAAAGCCCGATTTCCATGGTTTTAGCATCGGGGGTATCAATAGAAAGGGGCTTATCCACCACTTTTTGTATGTTCTCCACCAACCATTTCATCATTTCCGGCTCTTTATTCATCATGGTGCTGCAATTGATGTCAATGTAATCGGCGCCCGCCTCAGCCTGCTTCCTGGCAATGTCCAGGAAGAAATCAAGGTTCATTTTCTCCAGGTTTTCGTGTATTGACTTGCGGCTGCTGTTGATAAGTTCCCCTACAATTAACATTGAACATTCTCCTTGAAGTTTGATGAATTTAAAAACTCAGCGTATCAGCAATTGGGTTTTATCTACGGACGATGAGCACCAGTAACATAACCGTTAATACCTATTGAATCAGCAAAATCATTTGAGATGGGAACGCCGCCGACCCCAATATATAACCAGCGCATCCGTTTGTCAAGCTCGCTCAGGCATGGTTCTGCTCGGTTCTGTTGCGCCCTGACCCTGAATTCTTTACAAAATCTTAAGGATAAGTTTAGCCTGCGTTTATTTATTTTATGACCATCTTTATAGTTCACTGGTAGTATTTTTATTGAAAAGGATGTTGAGCTTCTGGAAAGCAACAGGAGAATTTGAAGGGCAAAGCCCTGATTAAATGAGGTAGACAATGGAAAACTTCGTCATCGCGGGAAAAGCTAAGACCGTCTTTCGCCTGATTGAGCTTAAGGCAAAGCAGGAAAAGGCTGCCGAAGCGCAGAGAAAAATCAACAAGAAGAAATAAGCGGCAAGGTAAAGAGCAAAGCGACTATCAGCCCTGTTTTATTATTGCCTTCTGAATTTGGCCCTCAGGGCCTCTATCTCCTGCTGTTTGTCCCATTCCTCCTGGCTGAGCGGCTCACATGATTTCAGTTCGTTATTCTCTATCTTCAGCGTGAAGAGCTCTCTGCACTTCCAGCAGCGATACGGACCTTCAAAACTCGCGTCAGCCAGCGAGAAGCTCCCCTCCGTATTGCACTTGGGGCATTTAATTTTGAACATCATAGCTTTACAGACTCCTCTTTTTTACTAAATGCCTGGAGAAACAGGACAGCCTATTAGTGAAAACTATAAGGCTAGAAGCTATTTTTGTCAAACGGAGCTCCAGCGAAGCGATTGGAAAAAAGCGGAAATTATGGTAGAGTCTAGCAGATAATATTGCTTCAGGAGGAGGAAATGCCAGAGCAAGCGGTTCAATTCTTCGTTTCCTGGTTTATCTATCCCAAGATATCATTGACATCTCTCCTCGCAGGCATTGGCCTGGCCATAGTTTTTGGCGCCATATGGTTCATCCCTTACTGGACGCCTATCTTAAAGAGGCCGTGGGCCTGGGCAGCCCTGATTGGCAGCGCCATCCTCTCACTGGCGGCTGTCTCCTTTGTTCAAATCCCCCTTCAGTACTGGTCAGGAATGCTGCTGCTCCATTTCTGGAATAATGAAGTCCTGATGCAATGGTTCCTGCTTTCTTCTCTGCCGACAATACTGCTCAGCGGGCTGGTCCAGGAAGGCTCCAAGCTGTTGCCCGCCGTTATCTACTGGTGGAGAAGTGGCAGGAATATCGACCCCAGAATGGGCCTGGCAATAGGCGCCGTAGCCGGACTGGGCTTCGGCGTTTTTGAGGCGGTATGGGTGCACAACCAGACCTTTACCGCCGGATGGAACTGGCAGGCGGTGCAGGCTCATGGGCTGATGGCGCTTGCCCCATTCTGGGAGAGGTTCTTCACCGTCGCCTTCCACACCGCTTCGGCAGCCATAGCCGGCTGGGGCCTGGCCAAGGGCTGGGGCTGGCAGTTCTACCTGCTCGCCTCATTCCTGCACGCCTTCCTGAACTACAGCGTTATCCTCAAGTCTGCAGGCATAATGACCATAATACAGATAGAGGCATTTATCGCCGTGTGGGCAGTGCTGATTGCGGCCGGGGCCCTCTCGCTACGCTGGAGGAAACAAGAGGCAACGACCGAAGAATAATCAAACAATTTGGCTGCCGGAGTTAAAACTTCTCCTTTAGCTTCCGGTAGGTATCGGCCAGGGCCTCCGGCATTACTCTGGTATCAGATAACACCGGCATGGAGTTATTGTCGCCCAGCCAGCGCGGCACGATATGGGTATGATAATGGCCATCAAGGCCAGCGCCGGCCACCTTGCCCAGGTTGGCGCCTACGTTAAAACCGCCGGAGTTGAAGACCTCGCGCAGGATTTTGAGCGCCCGACTGACTATTTCAAAATTCTCGTTGCGCTCCTCGTCGCTGAGCTCATCAAGGTTAGCCACATGCCGGTAAGGGGCTATCAGAAGATGGCCCGGATTATATGGATAGCTGTTCAGGATGACGAAGTTCTTATCCCCCCGATAAAGGATATAATTCGCACTATCATCATCTTCTTTAGGTTTATCGCAAAGGAAACACCCCTCCGGCTTCTCCATCTCAATATACTTTATCCTCCAGGGTGCCCAGATGCGTTCCATCGCTGTCTCCTTTTTCGATGCTGCTGCTATTTTAAACGGCTGAGCGGCGGGCGTCAATAATGGCTTCCCCATCACCTCAGGAGCAGGCAAATTTCCTCAGCAGTCAGCTCCCGCACTTCTCCCTCTTCAAGCTCGCCCAGCCCGAGGCCGCCAATCCTGATTCGCTTGAGGGAGATTACCCTATGTCCCACGGCTTCCAGCATGCGGTGCACCTGGCGTTTCCTGCCTTCATGGATGGTTATGCTGTAGTTGAAAGGTGGACACCGCTCAGCCCTGTTCACCCTGGCCGGAGAGGTGATGCCATCCTCAAGTTTAATGCCTTTTTCCAGCTTCTCTATTTCTCGCTCGCTCAGGGCACCATTGGCCTGAATGAGATACTCTTTCTCATGCTCGTATCTGGGGTGGGTCAGTCGATAGGTGAGGTCGCCATCATTGGTCAGCAGCAAAAGGACTGTGCTGTCCTTATCCAACCGTCCCACCGGATACAAATGCAGCGGGTGGTATTTCTCAGGAATAATGTCTAC
>CAYWUK010000022.1:0-13246 GCA_964461475.1 uncultured Dehalococcoidaceae bacterium | reverse complement strand
GCGTCAAACCATACCCCGGCGCAGTTGCTGCAATGGTCAAGCTCAATCCTGTCGTGCTCAACCACTATCATAACTTGGTGGCATTTGGGGCAAATCATAGAAACAGCACCTCAGAGCTATAATTCTCTAGTATTAGTGTAGGGTTAGCCGTTGACTATGTCAAGAAATGCGGGCTGATGCCGCCGCGATTGCCTGGTTTAGCTGCTCCAGGAAGGAATCGCCGTTGGCCGGCGATATAACCAGGTTTAAGCCCTTCCTGCGAGCTATCTCCACCACATATCGGGTGGAGGTGGCGAAGCGGATTCCGCCGTAGAAAAAGCCTTTGATGCCTGCGATTTTTCGTGCATGCTTGATGTTTGAGAAGGCAATGTTTATGGCGAAGGGGCCACCTAAAGCCATCTTCAGCCTGTCCTCAAATATCTGGAAGCGGCTGGGCAGGATTGCCTTGAACAGCAGGGCATCGAAGAGCGTTATGCCGAACATCGCCAGGGATGCGTCTGTATCTTCAAAGAGGAGGACGACCATCCCTGAGATAAACGTCGCCGCCAGGATGCCGCCCAGAAGCAGTTTCAGCCAGAGGTCATATCTTGGCACATCTTCGTAGATTGGATTTTGCATTTTGATTTAGGAAGCAGCTTTTCCGATTGGAAACGGCTGTCACTCAGGCAGGTTTCCCACCCTTTTCAATATATTCTCGCAGTGTCACCGCCTGGTTAAGCTCCCTGTTTTTGGCGCCGTAAAGGAGGGTTACATCCCCTTCTTTTAGCTTTTCCTTAATCAGGTCGACCAGTTCGCCTTTGCCGGCCAGCTCCTGGAAGTATCTCCTTCTGAATTCATCCCGTTTTGCCTCGTCGTGGGCGAACCATTTCCTCAGTTCGTCGCTGGGCGCTATTTCCTTCAGCCACAGGTCTATATGTGCTTTGTCCTTGCTCATTCCCCGCGGCCACAGCCTGTCAACGAGGGTTCTGAAGCCGTCGCCTTCCGTTCTCTCATCGTACACGCGCTTGACTTTTAACATCGTCAACCTCCATGGCAGATGTCCCTGTTTTCTATGTTAAGTGGACGTGGAGGTGTCCGTATGTATATTCACGGAGGAAATATCCAGCTTGCTGACCAGGTGGGCCGTGTCCAGGCCGGTTGCCTGCCCCTTGTATATATTCAGGTTGACGAAGGTCTCCGTCCTCATGATGCTGGGTATTGCTGAGACCACTTTCTCCATGAAATCGGCGAACTCCCTTGACGTTTTGGTGACGATGATGGCTACGAATTCGTACCTGCCGGTGACATTGGCCAGGTAACATACATTGGGGTGTTTAATCAGTTTGGTGGCAACATTGCGCAGGTCTGCCAACTGCACCTGCATGCCCACAATGCTGATGAAGCCGTACCCCAGCGCCTCAAGGTCTGGCAGGGCGGATATCTTGATGATGCCCTCTTCCACCAGATTCTTTACCCGGTTGCGCACTGTGGTCTCGGTGACGCCCAGCATCCTGGACAGGTCAGCGTAGCTCTGCCTGCCGTCTTTTTGTAGCTCCAGTATTATATCTTGGTCGAGTTTATCCAGCATCTTCAGCCTCCGCAGCAGGATTTGTTTTAATTTTAAGATGTTGGATAAATGTTAGCATATTCTTGCCTGGCGTTAAAGTATTTTGAAAAAAATCGCTCAAATCGGCCTTTGGATTTTGTTTTCCGCAGATTTCCCGCTACCATTGAGAAAATTTGATGTCGCTTACGCTTTATAGGCGATGCATTCTATCTCAATCAGCATCTTGGGATTGGCCAGGCCGACAGTAATGGTTGAGCGGACGGGCCGGTCTTTAGGGAAGTAGCTCAGGTAAACCTCATTCATCTTGGCGAAATCGCCAGAGTCGGTCAAGAAGACGGTTGTTTTTATCACATCGCTCAGAGATGCGCCGGCTTTTTGCAGGACCAGCTTGATGTTCTCCAGGCACTGCCTGGCCTGTGCTTCCAGCCCTTCAACGGGATTGCCCTGGGCATCTACATGGCCTAGCGTTCCCGAGGTGAAGATGAAATCCCCGGCTTTCACTGCCGCCGCGAAGGGCGAGTCTCCTTTGTTGGGTATGATGGTTTTGGTCATGGCCTAGCTCCTTTCCCTTTATTTATGCCGCTTCTTATTTCCCAAATATGTTACTACAAAAGAAGATGAAAAGCGAGGAGGGGCTATGGGGTGGGGTGGTGAGCAGCCGGTTTCTCTGGCAATGTTTACCGTAAAATTGTAATATAGAAATATAGCTATAATGCAATGGATAAAGAAAGAGCTGGCGATTGGATGTGCGCTAAGGAGGTAGAGAACATGGCAGTTGAGAAGGTTGGAGAAAAGTATCGCTGCAATATCTGTGGCAACGAGGTTACGGTAACCAAAGTGGGGGGCGGCACCCTTGTCTGCTGCGGCGAGGATATGGAGAAAATAAAATAGAGCTGCTTTGAGGTGAGTCCGTGTTATATTTTGCCTATGCCTCCAATCTGAATAAAAAGCAGATGGCCGAGCGCTGCCCGGGCAGCAAGCCCAAGTTCATAGCCACGCTTCCCAATTACAAGCTTGTCTTTAGCGGATGGTCCAGGGAGTGGCGGGGGGGAAAGGCGAGCATCAAGTCGTTCAGGGGCGAGAGGGTTCGCGGCGCCATTTATGAGGTCGCTGAGGAGTGCCTGAGGAAACTGGATAAATTTGAAGCGGGCTACGAGCGACTGAATGTTACCGTGTTTGATGAGGATAGTGAGCCTATCCAGGCAGTGACTTATATCAAGTCCGGGCAACTGGAGGACTCAAAGCCTTCGCCGCAGTATCTGGCGGTTATTCAGCAGGGCTACCGGGACTGGCGGCTTTTCTAGATAAACACCCCGGTATCCGGGGTAGAAGAGCATAGCTATTCGGGCTATCGCTGGGCGGTGAACCTGTCTTTGTAGTATCCCTGGCTCATGTAGAGGGCGACAGCGGGGTTATGGCCGGTGGCGCGGTCTTTTACCAGAAATGGGGTAGTCTCCGCCCTGCAGTTCCTTAGGAAAATTATATCGTGCCCAATGCAGAGCCCTACCATTAGGTTTAATTCGGTGTTTTCCCGGTTGAGCACCTCTGCCTGCAATATCGGGTTGCAGAAAACATTGCCTTCCATATCCACCTCTTTGGGGTCTATTTCCCCGCTCAGGCATGCTATTGAGACCACCTCAAAGTTGTTCCTCTCAAGTACGCCGGACAAAAGCCTTGCCTCTGTCTCCACGGCGTAGCAATAAGCTATGCCGATTTTTTTCATGCCGCGTATGCGGGCGTATTCCATTATCTCGTCGAGCCTGGTCCAGGTATACCTGTCCAGCGGCTTGCCCTGGTAAAGGACCTTGTCCATTAATTTGCGCCAGGCCAGATTTATAGCCCTATTTTCGGGAAGCTTGTTTCTCTCTATTGACTCTTTGACCAAATCGGTATAACGCTCGGTAGGGCAGAAGCCGGGCACCTTTCTTTGGTGTTCATGAGTCCGGCACCTTGATACTGTGCATCTTACGCATTGCGTCGCTTTGTTGCTCATATTTGTCTCCTCTCATTCTGCCTCGGTTACTCTTGAATTCACTGCTGATTGTAGTCCCGGAAGAGTTAAACGGTCAAGATTTATTATTTGGTGATAAATGAAGGCTCAAACTTGAATTAAGGCGGTATCCAATGTATTATTTTTAAAGTATGTCCTTGAGCATTATGCTTTCCCTTTTCTTTAGTTGATGATATCGGCGAGCAGGCCTTGAAGGACTTTGTGGAAGATGGAGGAAAAGATGACCGATTGTTTTACCAGCTCGGATAAGTATTTAATAACCTCGGAATCTGTTACTGAAGGACATCCTGACAAGCTGTGCGACCAGATTTCTGACGCTGTCCTTGACGCCATCATGGCGAAAGACCCTTACGGTCGGGTGGCCTGCGAGACGGCGGTGACCACCGGCCTGGTGATAGTTCTGGGCGAGATTACCACCAATTGCTACGTCGAAGTCCCTCAGATAGTGCGCAAGGTAGTCTGCGATGTGGGCTATGCTCTCCCCGAATATGGCTTTGATTATCAGTCATGTGGCGTGATGGTCTCCATCAATGAGCAGTCGCGCGATATCGCCCTCGGCGTGGATAAGTCTCAGGAGGCCAAGGCAGGCACCGCGGCTGATGAGCTGGATAAAGTTGGCGCCGGAGACCAGGGAATGATGGTCGGCTTTGCCTGCAACGAAACGCCGGAGCTCATGCCCATGCCCATCTCCCTTTCGCACAAGCTTTGCCGGCGCCTGGCCCAGGTCAGGAAGGAGGGCGTTTTGCCTTACCTCCGCCCTGATGGTAAATCGCAGGTAACCGTTGAATATCATAACGGCGTGCCCAACCGTGTGACCAGCGTGGTAATAGGGGCCCAGCACAACCCCGATGTCAGCCGCGATAAAATTGAAAAAGATATCATAGAGCAGGTGGTGAAGAAAGTTATCCCTGCCCGGCTTATAGGCGATGAGACGAAATACTATGTTAATGCCACCGGCCGCTTCGTAATTGGCGGCCCCGTATCCGATACCGGTTTCACCGGCCGCAAGATTCTGGTGGATACCTATGGCGGCGTTGCCCGGCACGGCGGCGGCGCTTTCTCCGGCAAAGACCCGACCAAGGTCGACCGCTCGGCGGCTTACATGGCCCGCTACATAGCCAAGAACATGGTGGCCGCCGGGCTGGCAGAGCGGGTGGAAGTGCAGATTTCATACGTTATCGGCGTCGCCCGTCCTCTTTCTGTCTCTGTAGAGACCTTTGGCACATCCGAAATTGAAGAGAATGTCTTGCTTGAGCTCATAGACAGGCACTTTGACCTCAGGCCGGGGGCCATTATCAAGGCTCTTGACCTGCGCCGCCCCATATACAGGCAGACTGCCGCCTACGGGCACTTTGGCCGCGAAGACCTTGACCTCCCCTGGGAGAAGACGGACAAGGCCGAGGTGCTGAAAAAAGAAGCGCTGAGCAAGTAGTCAGGGGTAGAATAGTGGAGAGGGTTATTTGTTCATGGAGCGGCGGCAAAGACAGCACGGTCAGCCTCTATGAAATTCAAAAAAGCGGGGAATACGAGGTCATGTCTTTGCTGACCACGATAAGCGAAGACCATGACCGCGTGAGCATGCATGGCGTGCCCAGGACCCTGGCTGAGCAGCAGGCGGAGTCTCTTGGCCTGCCGCTTAAAGAGGTCTTTCTCCCCAGGTCCTGTTACTTTGAAAAGTACGAGTCCATGATGGAGAAAGTCCTTTTAAAGTTCAAAGCGGGGGGCATTTCCTCGATAGTTTATGGCGACATCTTCCTGGAATGGATTAAGGACTACCGGGAGAAGAATTTATCCAAGCTGGGGATGAAGGGGATATTCCCGTTGTGGGGCAGGAAGACTGCCGAGCTTTCCCGGCAGTTCGTCGCCCTGGGCTTTCAAGCTGTGGTTACCTGCGTTGATACTAAGAAGCTGGATAAAAAGTTTATCGGCAGGTTCATTGACGACAGCTTTCTGGATGAGCTTCCGCCCGGCGTTGACCCCAACGGAGAAAACGGGGAGTTCCACTCCTTCGTCTTCGCCGGGCCGATATTCAAAAAGAAAATAGATTTTACCCTGGGCGAAGTGGTGCAGAGGGATTCATACTGTTTTATTGACCTGTTGCCCGACGTTCCGCATGGAAAATCTGAGGAGGTGAGGCAGAATGGGTAGTGAGATAAAGTTCGGCACCGATGGCTGGCGGGGGATTATCGCCGAGGACTTCACCTTTGCCAATGTGCGCGCCTGCGCCCAGGGGGTGGCTGACTACCTTAAAAAGGCGGGGCTTGCCGGGCGGGGGCTGATTATTGGCTATGATAACCGCTTTGCCTCGGAGGATTTTGCCGCCGCCGTGGCTGAGGTGGCTGCTGGCAACGGGATAAAGGCGTATCTTTGCGACAAAGCGGAGCCGACGCCTCAAATCAGCTTCGGCGTGATGTCAAAAAAAGCTGGCGGCGCCGTCATCATCACCGCCAGCCATAATAAGGCCATCTGGAACGGCTTTAAGTATAAAGACGAGCATGGTTCCAGCGCCCCTGACGAAGTTACTTCTCAGATAGTGGGCTTTATCTCGCAGGCGCTGGAGGCCGGCAGGATAAACAGGCTGTCGCTGGCCGAGGGCAGGGATAAGGGATTGATAGAGTATCTTGACCTTGACCCCGTTTACTTCGCTCGGATAAATAAGCTCGTTGACCTGAAAGGGCTGCGCCGGGCCGGGCTTAAGGTGGTCATTGACCCCATGTACGGCGTTGGCGCAGGCTATCTGAAGAAACTGCTGGAAGGCGGGAATAACGAGCTGATTGAGATAAATGGCGAGAGAAATCCGCTCTTCCCCGGCATCCAGCCCGAGCCGATAGCGCCTAACCTGACCAAGCTGTCGGATACGGTTAAAAGGCTAAAGGCGGATGTGGGCCTGGCCACCGACGGCGATGCCGACCGCATGGGCATTGTCGATGAGAAGGGGACTTTCGTTACGCAGCTCCAGGTCTTTGCCTTGCTCTGCCTCTATCTTCTTGAGGTGAAGGGCGAGCGCGGCCCCATAGTGAAGACGATAACCGGCACCAGCATGACATATCGGCTGGGGGAGATTTTCAAGGTGCCTGTATTTGAGACGCAGGTGGGGTTCAAGTATGTCGCTCCGGTGATGACTGCGCAGGATGCGCTTATCGGTGGGGAGGAAAGCGGCGGCTACGGCTTTCGCGGCCATGTCGCCGAACGCGATGGCGTCCTGGCCAATCTTTACTTCCTTGACCTCATGGCGAAGACGGGCAAGTCCCCGGCGGAGCTTATCTCCTACCTTTACAGCAAGGTTGGTCCTCACCATTACGAGCGCGTTGACATCAGGTTTCCCGAAGGCCAGCGCCAGACAATCGTGGAACGCGTGCGCAATAACCAGCCCAAGTCAATTGAAAACGTTGCGGTGGTTAAGGTGGATACGGAAGATGGCTTCCGTTTCACCCTGGCAGATAACGCCTGGCTGCTGATAAGATTCTCCGGCACTGAGCCGGTGCTGCGCATATATGCCGAGACCGATTCGCCGGAGCGGACGGAGAGGTTCCTTCAGGTAGGGAAGAAGCTGGCCGGGGTTTAGCCGGGAGCACTGGAGATTGACATAACAACTATGGACGTCAATCTGGACGACCCAGAGGTTTATCTGCGCTACGACCCGGATGGCATGCTGGTGCATATCAGGGCGTTGCCCGGGCAGTTCCAGCAGGCATGGCAGGCGGCGGGCGATTTCAGCCTGCCCGGCGACTATTCCGGCATTGATAAGGTGGTCATCCTCGGCATGGGCGGTTCCGCCATCGGAGGCGACCTGCTCAGGGGTCTGGTCAGCCCGGAAGCAAGGCTGCCTATCTTCGTCTGCCGGGATTACGATTTGCCGGCTTTCGTCGATGCCAGGACTCTGGTCGTCGCCTCAAGCTATTCCGGAAATACCGAGGAGACGCTGTCCGCCTTTGAGCAGGCGCTGAAAACAAATTCAAAGAAGCTGGTCATCACCACCGGCGGCAAGCTGAAGGCTCTGGCGGAGGGATTGAAAATCCCCGTTTTTCATATCGCTTATAAAGCTCAGCCGCGCGCTGCCCTGGGATTTGGCCTGTTGCCCGTGCTCCGCTTTCTGCAGAAGCTCGGATTCCTGAAGGATAAGTCGGCGGATGTGGCCGAGATGGTGCAGGTCCTGCAGGGGCTGGAAGGGAAAATGAATGAAAAAGCGCCGCTTTCTTCCAACCCGGCGAAGCAACTGGCGCGGCGTTTGTATGGTCGTCTGCCGGTGATATATGGGGCCGGCATCCTCGCTGAGGTGGCGCGCCGCTGGAAGGCCCAGATTAACGAGAACGGCAAGGCCTGGGCTTTCTATGAGGTATTCTCCGAGTTGAACCATAACGCCGTGGTGGGCTACCAGGTGCCGCCGGAGATAGCCGGCAGGGTCAGGGTGCTCATACTGCGCTCGCCATCGCTGCATGAGCGCATGCGGCTCCGCTATCGTCTCACCGCCGAGCTTCTTGCCCAGGCCGGAGTTGGCTATGAATTCGTGGATGGCGAAGGCGGCAGCCCTCTGAGCCAGATGATGAGCCTGGTGCTGTTTGGCGACTTCGTCAGCTACTACCTGGCGATTCTGTACCGCATTGACCCCACCCCGGTTAAGGCGATTGATTATCTCAAGGAGCGGCTGGCGAAGAGTAGGGGAGGAAACAATATTGGGTAGTCTAGCGAGTGATTTCTGGTGGTTGCCAGAGAATGTAGTTATCAATGAATTAGTGATAGGATTGGGGAATCATAAAATGATAACCGATGATGAAGATATGCCTCCTCTCACTAGTTGTTATTGTTCCATTAGCCAAGAAGGCACCCTCTCGAATGATATTGTATATTATCCTGTTCATTTTCTTGAACAATGGAGGAGTGCCTGCAAAAATGTCAATATATATAGGACTCTCAAAATATTTGGTAAAAATACTAAAGAGGCAATGTTTTTGGGGCCATTCTTGGTTGATATTGACAACGAAAAAGAAGACTTAGACGCTGCTCAAGTGGTTGCCAAAGACGTGTTAGAGTATTTGATAACACAGCTTAAAACATCCGAAAGCGACTTGCGTATATTCTTTACTGGTCACAAAGGTTTCAATATAGAAATGCGACCCAAAGCTCTCAATATATCTGGTTCAGTTCCTGACCAAATAAGGCTTTCCAGCAAAAAGCTGGATAGTATTATTGATTACTTGAGTAAAGATAATAATGTTCAAGATTCTACTACAAATGTTGTTGATAATCGGGGAACAGTTATTGATCGAATCTATGGAAACAGATTTGGCTTTGGGTTAAAGCATCCCTTCGTTCGGTTGCATAACTCTATAAATAAGTGGATTACAAATGACAACAGAACTATCGCACGTAAGAAAATGGAAATAACCTGCCAACAGCTATGGAAAAAGTCTGCATCAGAAATCTCGTCAGATAGTGAAGTGCGAGATTGAAACTCTGAGATTTCTTTTTTGCACGAATTTTTATCTTTTGGTGTACTGCGGCGCCTTGCGTGCCCGCTTCAGGCCAGGCTTCTTCCTCTCTTTAGCCCGCGCATCGCGGGTTAGGAATCCGCTTTGCCGCAGGATGGGCTTCAGGTTCTCGTCCGCTTTGACCAGCGCCCGGGAGATGCCGTGAGAGAGGGCGCTGCTCTGCCCGCTGATGCCGCCCCCTTCCACCTTGGCCACTATATTATATTTGCTGATGCTCTCCGTGGCTAAAAGGGGTTGAGTTATTATCCGTTGATGTTCAATCGAGGGGAAGCGCTCTTCAACAGGCTTGCCATCTATGATGATAGCCCCCGTTCCCGGAAGCAACTTTACCCTCGCCACCGCCGTCTTCCTGCGTCCCGTTCCGTAGAAATAGGTCTGTTTGTCCATGTATATCTATCCCTTTACTTTTTGTCCTCGGCTGACTCTGCCTTGATTTGCGACTGGTGGGGGTGAGCATCGCCGGCATAGACCTTGAGCTTCTTAATCATAATAGCACCAAGGCGCGTGTGAGGCAACATGCCTTTTACGGCATGTTCAATCACCTTGCTGGGGCTGGCCTGGGCCAGTTCTTCCAGGGTGACGCTCCTGAAACCGCCGGGATAGCCCGAGTGCCGGTAATAGAGCTTCTGCCTCGCCTTGTTGCCAGTGACGCGCACTTTATCCGCATTGATGACGACGACGAAGTCGCCCGTGTCCAGGTGGGGACTGAATATGGGCTTGTGTTTGCCCATGAGCAGCTGGGCCACCTTGGTGGCCAGCCGCCCCAGTGTCTTGCCTGAGGCATCAATAAGGTGCCATTCGCGCTTAATGTCGCCTGCTTTTACGCTGTACGTTTTCATTCTATATCTTTCTCCAAAGGCCCAGGGTAATCTATCCGCGTCAGGCATAGCCCCTGGGAGGGGGCCGTTGGCCCTGCCCGGTTGGGGCTCTTTGCCTGGACTAAATCATTAAATTCCTCCACAGTCATCTTGCCCAGCCCGACTTTGAGCAGGGCTCCCACCGTATTGCGCACCTGGTGCGGCAGGAAGGAGTTGGCTGCAATGGTGAAAATCACCATGTCCTCGTTCCTTTCCACTGCTGCCCGGTATGCCCTTCTAACCGTGCTCTTTTTCCCAGCCTCTGCGCGGGTTACGAATGAGGCGAAATCGTGTTCCCCTATGAGTGCCTGGCATGCCCGGTTCATCGCCTCTGTATCCAGGTTCCCCGCCACCCGGTGGCAGAAATTCCGCCTGATGGGAGAGCGGGTCGGGCTATTCAAAATATAATATTTGTACTCCCGGTAGGTCGCGTTGCGCCTGACATCGAAGGAGTCGTCCACCCGGAAGGAGGCTTTAACCGCGATGTCCTCCGGCAGGTAGTAATTCATCCCGTCAACAAACGCCGCCAATCCCAGCGACGACCTCGTGCTGAAGCTCACCACCTGCCCTCTGGCGTGTACCCCAGAGTCGGTGCGGCTGGCCATCTTCACCCTTATCCTCTCCCCGCTTAGCTTCCATAGTGCTTCCTCAACCTCGCTCTGAACGGTAGGAGCTTTTCTCTGTAGCTGAGAGCCGCAATAGCGCGTGCCCTCGTATTCTACAATCAGCGCAATCCTGGTGCCAGTTGCCAAATCTAAGACCTTCGTCGCTTCTATAACAGGGCAGCGGCTGGCAACCATCACTCTACCAGCTCAAGCTTGACCATAGAGGCACCATCTCCCAGCCTCGGCCCCAGTTTGACGATGCGGGTGTATCCGCCGCGCCGTTCAGCGTAGCGTTGGGCCAGGTCATCAAATAGCTTCTCGACTACCTTTTTTTCCGTAACAAACGATAACGCCTGGCGGTAGGAGTGAAGCCCGCCCTTTTTGGCCAGGGTAATCATCTTCTCGGCCAGGCTGCATACTTCCTTGGCTTTTGCTTCCGTGGTGGTAATTTTCCCATTGGAGAGCAGAACTGTGACCTGGTTGCGATAAAGCGCTCGCCTATGCTCGGATGTCCTGCTCAGTTTTCTGCCAGATACTTGATGTCTCACAATCGTTATTCCTCAGCCTGCGTTTCAGTCTCTTCAGCTTCCTCAGTGGTTTCTGCTGGCGCCAAGTCCTTATCCTCTTCATTCTCCTCTTCGCCCGTATCTTCGTTTGGGTAAAGGGAAAGCCCTATCGAACTGAGCCGCTCCTCAATCTCCTGGGCGGATTTTTGCCCGAAGTTGCGCAGCTTCATCAGCTCTTTGGGTCCTTTCGCTATCAGTTCTCCAACCGTGGCGATGTTGCTGCGTCTCAGGCAGTTCATGGTGCGCACCGACAGGTCCAGTTGTTCTACCGGCATATTATACTTTTCATCGGGTATGGACAGGCGGATGAGCCTTTCCTCTGCCTTCATCTGCGAAATCTTGGCATATTCAAGGAACGGCGTCAGTTGCTCTATAAGGATGTGGGCGCTGCGGCTCACCGCGTCCACGGGCGATATTGTGCCATCGGTCCACACCTCCATGTGTAATCGTTCCCGGCTGGTCTCCTGGCCGATGTGGATGGGTTCTATGGCGAAGTTTACCTTGCGTATCGGCGTGAAAATGGCATCTACCGGTATCATCCCTACCGGCATGTTGTCAGTTGACTCGGCTGGCCTGAAGCCGGTTCCCATCTCAACATCAAACTCCACATAAAGCCTGGCATCCGGAGAATATAATGTAATAATGGATAGCTCGGGATTGATAATTTCAAAGTCGGCGGATGGTTTTATATCGGCCGCGCAGACATGCCCTTCTCCCTGCACCTCCAGTATCAGCTTTCCCGGCTGTTCCGAGATGGGCTTTAGCCTTAAGGCTTTGACATTGAGCAAAAAGCTCATGGCATCTTCCTTGGCGTCGGGTATCGTGGAGAATTCATGCTGTACCCCTTCAATTTTGACGCTGGTCACTGCTGCCCCTTGAAGGTAGCTGAGCAGCACTCGCCGCAAAGAGTTGCCCAGGGTGATGCCAATCCCCTTTTCCAGGGGCTCAGCTATAAATCGCCCGAAATTGTCTGTGCCCTCAACCAAATCTATATTAGGGATTACCAGATCAGACAAAGAGTTACCTCCTCCGTTAATTTGCTTATCTGGAATAATATTCCACTATGGCTTTGCCGTCAAATCTAATGTCTATATCGTCGGTGGTGGGCAAGGACAAGACCTGCCCCGTCATTGCCTGCTTATCCAGGCTCAACCACCCCGCGACGGCCTTGGCTTCAATAGTCTGCGCCTGCTGCTTGTAATACTCCGTCTTGGTGCTCGCTTCCTTCCAGGCGATGCTGTCTCCCTCTTTGACGAGGAAGGAGGGTATATCCGTCTTGCGGCCGTTTACGCTGATGTGTCCGTGCCTGACCAGTTGTCGGCCCTGGGCACGGGAATCGGCGAAGCCCAGGCGGAACACCACGTTGTCCAGGCGCCGCTCCAGCAGGACCATCAGGTTTTCCCCGGTGATTCCGGGCAGCTTCTCCGCTTTGTCAAAGAGGCGCTTGAACTGCCCCTCCATGATTCCATAGGAGTAACGGGCTTTCTGTTTTTCGCGGAGTTGCACCCCGCGGTCGGAAAGCTTGCGCCTTCGTCCGGTTTGCTGTCCGGGTGGCTTCGGCTTTTTATCTATGGCGCACTTAGGCGAGAGGCAGCGGCTGCTTTTCAGAAATAGCTTATCGCCACTGCGCCGACATAATCTACAGACTGGTCCAGTATATCTTGCCATTCCTATCCTCTTCTACACTCTTCTCTTTTTAGGGGGGCGACAGCCAGCGTGCGGGATGGGGGTTACATCTCTGATTCCGGTGATGTAAAGTCCGGAGCTCTGCAGCGAGCGTATGGCTGCTTCGCGTCCGCTGCCGGGGCCTTTGACATAAACTTCTACCTGGCGCAGGCCGTGCACCATGGCTTTCCTGGTGGCATCGCGGGCTGCCATCTGGGCAGCATAGGGGGTGCCTTTGCGCGACCCCTTGAATCCCGATGTCCCTGAGCTTCCCCAGGCGAGGGTGTTTCCTGAGGGGTCAGTGAGGGTCACCAGGGTATTGTTAAAGCTAGACTGTATGTAAGCCCTCCCGGTGGGGATGGCTTTGCGCTCCCGTTTTTTTGTCCTTGTTTGCTTTTTTGGTGGCAACAAAATCTCCTTTTTTATATAGGTTTAATTATTTCTTAGCCATGCCGCGCTTCTGCCCTCTGCCGGCTACCGTCTTACGTGGCCCGCGCTTGGTGCGGG
>CAYWUK010000021.1:0-13393 GCA_964461475.1 uncultured Dehalococcoidaceae bacterium | reverse complement strand
CGATACGCCCCTCTTCAAACTCTGGGCTTCAGTTTGCGACTTTTCAGCATCCTTTGTCATTCTTTCCCCCTGTGGAGCTTTGGGCCTGTGCCCGCCTTGAGCGACTCAAAATGGTGCGCCGCCCGTTATATCTCTCCGCATCGTATTCGGTGTTAATATCCACTAGGCTCAATTTGCCTATAATATCTTTTAACGGGCAGGAGGTGATTTTTCCATTTCTGAGGCACACCATCCTCCCATAATCTCCCCTCTCCACCAGGTCAACGGCAGCGATGCCAAAATGCCTGCCCATCCTGCGGTCAAAGGCGCTGGGAGCGCCGCCCCGCTGCAGATGGCTCAAGACCACGCTGCGGGTTTCAAGCCCGGTGCCCTTCTGTATTTCCCCGGCCACAAAATCGGCTACCCCACCCAGGGCTTTATGGCCAAAGCTGTCTGTGCCATCCCTTTTTACAAACTCGGAGCTACCCTGCAGCTTGGCTCCCTCCGCCGCCAGGATTATCTCGTACCTCGCCCCTGCCCTCTTGCCATTCAAAACCAGGTCGTTCACCTTTTCCATGGAAAAATCGCATTCCGGAATTAAGATGATAAAAGCGCCGCAGGCCTCTCCGCCCTCAAGGGCCAGCCAGCCGGCGGTCCTCCCCATGGTCTCCACCACAAATATCCTCTTATGGGAGCCAGCCGTTGTCCTCAGCCTGTCAACCTCTTCCACGATGATATTCAAGGCGGTATCAAACCCCAGGGTGTAGTCGGAAGAAGCGAGGTCTTTATCAATTGTCTTGGGGATGCCGATGACGTTTACCCCTTCTGCGGACATGCGAGAGGCGATGGCCAGGGTGCCGTCGCCGCCGATAACTATCACCGCCTCCAGCCCCAGCCTTTCAATATTATCTCTTACTATCTTCGAAGTGTCGTTCTTCGGATCATAGGGGCTCAGCCGCGAAGTGCCCAGAAAGGTGCCGCCGATTCTATCCCATGTCCTCACTATCTCCGGATTGAGGCGCACGATATGCCCTTCTAAATCCGAGCTGATAAAATCAGCGTTAACCAGCCCTTTCCAGCCGTCGCGGATTCCCAGGACCTCATACTGGACTCCGCGCTCCCACTCGAGGCGCTCGTCCAGCGCGGTTTTGACCACCCATTTGATGGCAGGATTTAACCCGGCACAGTCTCCCCCGCCGGTTAAAACGCCTATCCGACTTTTTTTCATCTTCTTCCCTCAACCCGGAGGTAATTAAATTCTAAAGTCATAGCCTTTTATTGTCAACAGCCGGACGAGCAAATGCTTCGGGCAAAGCGTGCTCTTCAACTCCCGCGCTTGCTCAGCTTGAACCAGGGGTGGAAGCTGACTATGCAGTCATCGTGTATTTTTTTGTGCCCGTCCCCATCCATAGCCATATCTATGGTCATGAGGTAATCAGCAATGCGGTCAGGCAGGAGGAAGTGTTCTTTTACATAATCCTGCGCCCTTTTCCCCATTTTGGCAGCATCGCCGGGCGTTTTCAGCCAGTGGATTACCCTTTGTGCCGTCTTGCCGGGGGTCTCATAGAAATAGCCGGTATCGCCATCCCTTATCTGGAGCGGGATGGCCCCAACATTGGAGGCTATCACCGGCTTGCCCTTCCATAACGCCTCGGTAATGACCAGCCCGAAGCCCTCCCTGGTTGAAGGCTGCATGATAACGCTCGCCGCCCGCTGGAGCGCATTTACTTCCTTCCAATTCTCCAGGCGGTTGGATAGTGGGAGATTCAGCACATGGATGTCATCATCGCCCCTGGTATCCTCGTATATCCTGGCCAGAATCCTCTCCCCCTCCGGGTCATCGGAGGCCATGCCGCCCGCCAGCACCAGCTGGCACTTCGCCTCTTTCCTCACCTGGCGGTAAGCGGCGATAGTCCTGTCCAGGCCCTTCCAGGGATCAAACCTCCCCACCTGGGCAATGATGGGGACTGCGCTGTCTATCCCATACTTGGCGAGGACACCGTCTATCTCTTTCTGGCTGAGCTCCCTGTTCTTCTCGGAAAGAGGGTCGATAAAAGGGGGAATTATGAAGCTGGGCAGCCGCCAGCGCGTGACTATGTAATGCGCTGCGGAGAATATGGCGGCATCATAGTGCGCCATCCACATCGCCAGGAAATCCCACAGGCCGGGGTTGGACTCAATAGGCGAGTTTTCAATATCTATGTGGCATCTCCATAGCCAGGCTTCCCCGGGCTTTCTAAGATGGCGGGCCAGGCCGAGCGGCTGCGGGTCATTGACTATCACCGCATCTGGATGATAGTCAACTATATTGTCCCTGACGCAGTCAGCGAGGGTGCCGCAATAAGCCCGTTCCATCCCTGGAGTGAAAGTGCCTTTCATCCCCTGTAACAGGTTGTGCAGGCTCTTGGTGCATTCAAAAAACTCGTTGTTGCCCTTGATAATCTTCCATTCCACCTCTACGCCGAGCATGTTCATAAACGGAACGGAGCTGTAAAGCATCTCGGCCACGCCGCCCCCCTGAGCGGTGGCGTTCAGCTCCAGGACTCTGGCACCTTTCATATGTTCCGCCGCACGCTGCAATCTCTCCATTTTTTCGTCCCCCAGGATGCGCGCGTAAGCCTTGAGCGGCGGGCTGGAAAACGGGCAGAACTTCTTCCGTTTGCTATAGACTATCCCCTCATCCAGAGGCTGAGGTGGCATGGCTTCCTTCCTTTCATTTACGCCGGGCAAATTGACTACTGCACTCATCGGCGCCCCCTTATCTAAAATAGATTCAATAAGTAAACCAATCCCAGATTACCAGTTTAGCTTATGACCAATACTAGGATAAAGGACAAAGTAAGGCAAGGGTGTGCGCTCTGATACGCAGTAGGGGGTAGCAAGTAATTGGAAAGATTCACGGCTACTTCTGGGCCTTCCAGAGCGGTGACATCGCTCTGAGCCTTTTTACGATGCGGGGCAATGCCTCAAGGGTCTTCTCTATCTCCTCTTCCGTGGTCCACTTCCCCAGGGTAAGCCGCAGCGAGCCATGTACCTGTTCTGGGGAAAGCCCAAGCGCCAGAAGGACGTGGGACGGCTCCGTGCTTCCCGAGCTACAGGCAGAGCCGGTGGAAACGCAAATGCCCTCCAGGTCGAGCTTAAGACACATGGCCTCTCCTTCTACAGATTCAACACACAAGCTGACGTTATTGGGCAATCTTTTCTGCGGATGGCCGTTTAAACGGACGTGCTCAACTTGCTCCAGGATGCCGCCGATGAGCCTGTCTCGGAGGGAGGCGATGCGTTCCGATTCCTCGACCATCTCGCGCCTGGCGAGTGCAACCGCCGCGCCCAGGCCAACGATGCCAGGGACATTATGCGTGCTGGACCGCCGTCCGCCCTCCTGCCCGCCACCGTGCATGAAGGCAGCCAGCTTGCTGCCCTTCCTGATATAAAGTATGCCGATTCCCTTGGGGCCGTAAAGCTTATGCGCCGACATGGAAAGCAAATCCACGCCGAGTTTATTTACGTTTACCGGGATATGGCCCACCACCTGTACCGCGTCGGTATGGAGATAGATGTCGTGTTCGCGGGCGATTTTGCCTATCTCGGCTATCGGCTCTATTGTGCCTATTTCGTTATTGGCGTGCATTATGGAAATGAGTATGGTCTTATTCGTGATAGCCTTCGCTACATCGTCGGGGTCAACCAGGCCGTATTTATCCACGGGCAGAAAAGTTAACCTGAATCCTCTTCCCTCCAGGAACTTGCAGGTCTCCAGCACGGCGTGGTGTTCAATAGAGCTGGTGATGATATGGTTGCCCTTGCTTTCATTGGCGTAAGCCACGCCCTTTATGGCGGTGTTATCCGCCTCGGTCCCGCCGCTGGTGAAGACGATTTCTTCCTCCCTGGCACCAATAAAGCGGGCAATCCCGGTCCTGGCGGTTTCAATGGCACCCTTCGCCTGCTGTCCGCAGGAATGGATGGCTGAGGGATTGCCAAATTCCTCGCTGAAATAAGGCAACATCGCCCTGACCACTTCGGGGTGCGTTGGCGTGGTAGCGGCATAATCAAGGTATATATAGCTCACGGAGTTCTCCAAAACATTTCTGCCATTGCCTTTACGCCATAAAGGGCAGGCCGGACAAAAGATGCCAATCCAACCTGCCCTTTATTTTATCAGGTTACCTGAAACAAGTCTAACTAGCTACATGCACCTGCGGCTATTCTATCGGGCGTTCCGTAAGGCTCTTTAAGGTTATGCCCGATTCCGCCCCGGGCAGAGGTGCCACCGGCTCGGTGAGCAGGAAGTCGCCCTTCTGTACCCAGCCTTTCAAAATGTTGGCAATTTCCAGCGCCTTGGAGTAGCTGGACAGGGACGAGGTGGGCACTTCTTTCCCCTTTACCTCTATCTTGCCCGTCCTGAGCTGGGCGTAGCTGACCTCTCCCAGGACGTCAGGCTTGCGCTGCGGGTAAGCATCGGAATAGTCAACGATGGGGGCGAAGATGTCTTCGTCCTTTACCGCTGCATAGCGCAGGATTTCCTCGGAGAGTACCGGGATGGGGAGGCCGATGCCCACCGTTAAGGTGGCGCCATAGCCCAGCACGCTGGCACCGCGGAGCCACTCGGCCTTCATCTGCTTAAGGTCGCCGATAACAGCCAGGGTCCCCGCTGTCCGCTTGGGCACGCCGTTCTCCCCCCTGAGAGCGCCCGGGTTATGCTGCGTGCCCTGCCAGGCAACGTAGCCTATGCCGCCACCCAGGAATAGTTTGGTGCCTATGCCTACAGTCTTGTAGTAAGGGTCGTTGAGCAGTGGGGAGAGCTGACCGGCGCTGCAATAGTTAGCGTTGCCCAGTTTCGCCTTGAGCACCCCCAGATAGGTATAAATCGTCCTGTCTGATAAGTTCACCCCTACGTTGTAGTTCTGGTAAGCATTCCTGATGTTGAACAACACCGCCTCGTTGATTTCGTTCAGGTTTATCAGGGTCTCCAGCTTTTTGTTGGGGTAGCAATCTGTGCCATACGCCGTGGCTACCAGGCGGACGTCCTTCCCCGCCGCCAGATCCTCTATCACATGCCCCCCGCCGTAACTGAACTCGCCGGGGTAGTGCTTATTTTTCGGGTCGTCGTCGGGGACGGCGGTCGCCCCGAGAAATACATCCACAGCGGCCAGTCCGGCATAGACCGGGACATCATTGAGATAGACCTTGCCGCCGCCAAGTTTTATCCTCGGCTTAGTGTGCCCGACGTTGAAATAGGCGCCGGAAGAGCACATAAGGCCAAATGTGCCCGTAGTTACCACGTCCACTTCTTTGGCCGCCTGCGCCAGGCCCTTCTGGGCAACAATGCCGATTATCTCCTCGGCGTTTACCACCACCGCTTTGCCACCGCGTATCTTTTCGTTTATTTCAGCAATCGTTTTTGCCATATCTTTTCCTTCCTATATGTGGATTTTTTGTTTTCTCTTCCGTATTTAGCCCTTTCGGGCCAGCCATGACCCATAGCATTACCACCACCCCCTTCCGGGCGCGAAGGCCAGCAGAGCAAGAGGCAATGCTGGAGCTCCGCCAGCTGCCCCGCCTTCAGCCAAAAATATAGGATTGTATCCCTGTAAAGCTTTTAACAAGATAAGTCCTTCCCTTAAATCTTTATCTCCGTTTGATAAGCCCCCTGGAAAAGCCAGGTAGAAAGATAGCGCTCTCCGGTATCTGGCAGGATCACGACGATTAGCTTGCCCTTGTTTTCTGGCCTGTTAGCCACCTCAAGCGCTGCTTGGACGGCCGCCCCCGATGATATTCCCGCCAGTATCCCTTCCTCCCTGGCCAGCCTCCGCGCCATCGTCCCGGCATCTTCATTGGTGACCTGAATAACTTCATCAACCAGGTCCATCCTGAGCACATCGGGGACGAAGCCAGCACCGAGCCCCTGAATCTTGTGCGGCCCCGGCGCCCCTCCGGAGAGCACCGGCGAATCAACAGGCTCAACAGCAATGGCCTTAAACTGCCGCTTTTTCGCCTTAATCACCTCCGCCACGCCGGTTATCGTGCCCCCGGTGCCCACTCCAGACACCAGAATATCCACCTTGCCATCTGTATCCCGCCATATCTCCTCGGCAGTGGTCAGGCGGTGTATCTCCGGGTTGGCCGCGTTCTTGAACTGCTGCGGCATGAAGTAACCCGGGTTCTCCATCACCATCTGCTCCGCCTTTCGCACCGCCCCCGGCATCCCTTCCGCTCCTGGGGTCAACACCAACTCGGCACCGAAAATAGATAAAAGCTGCCTGCGCTCCACTGAGAAAGTGTCAGGCATGGTGAGAATCAGCCGATAGCCCCGCGCAGCGCAGACAAAGGCAAGGGCAATGCCGGTATTGCCGCTGGTAGGTTCAACGATGACGGTATTCTGGTTTATCAGGCCTTTCTCCTCGGCATCAACTATCATAGCAACGCCGATGCGGTCTTTCACGCTCCCTAGGGGATTGAACGACTCTAGCTTGGCAACCACATCTGCCTTTGCCTTCCCGACTACTCGGTTTAACCTCACCAGCGGCGTGTTCCCAATCAGCTCTGTGGAGTCCCTGGCTATGCCCCTGGTAAGCCTCGGTATCTCTACGGTCTTGTATTTCAAGCTTTGCTCTTTCGGCGTTGTCTTTGCCACTTTATATCATTCCTCCTCACCGTGATAGTAAGCCGGACAGCCCTAGATGTAGTACATGGACTCAGGCTGCCCCTTCTTTCTCTGTCGCTCTACCAAATCTTGCAGGGTTGTAGACTCTAAGACACTGTCTATAGCCTGTTTTAGCTCCCCCCAAACATCGCGTGTAGCGCAGAAGGGGGAGCGGCTACATGTCTCTGGTTTGTCAACGCACTCAGCCGGAGCGAGAGAGCCTTCAACCAGCTGCATTATCTCGCTCAATTTAATCTCAGCGGGGGCTTTGGCCAGCCAGATTCCTCCCTTAGGCCCCCTGATGCTTCGCACTATTCCCCCGGCGATGAGGGGCGTAATTAAATGCTCCAGATAGCGTAACGAAATCTGCTCCCTCTGGGCAATATCCTTTAATGCCGCTGGCCCCTCCCCCTGGTGCAGGGCCAGGTCCAGGAGCGCCCTGGTCACATAACGTCCCCTCGTGGAAAGTTTCATACTCAAGCAAATTCCCCACTATTACTATTATTTTAGTATACAATGCTGCCACAAATGTTGTCAATAGGTTTTTTGACGAGTTTTGAGAAAAAAGGGTTAGCTTACCAACTTAGCGCAAGGGAGATGCCGCTTCTTGCTCCTCAACCAGAGAGATGAAAATATCCTCGATGGTAAACGGGATGCGACCAATGCCTGAGACAACAACATCGCCGGATTCAAGAATCGTTTTGATTTCTGCAGAAGCGACTTTTGCATTATCCACGAGCACGTGAATGGCGCTGCCAAAAAGGCTTGCCTGGCGGAAACGGGCATCCGCCGAGAGCAGATCTATAGCATGGGCGAAGTCCGAACAATCTACCTCCAGAAGCTCACCTCTGGCGCCTTTCTCCTTTAGCTCCGCAGGGCTCGCCAGGGCAATCAATTTCGCCTGGTACATCAGGCCGAGCCGATGGCAGTGCTCCGCCTCGTCCATGTAATGAGTGGTGATAAAGATAGTCTTGCCCCTGGCGGCCATCTCCTGTATCAGCTCCCAGAAGGCGCGGCGGGAAAGGGGGTCAACCCCGGAGGTGGGCTCATCAAGAAAGATGACGTCCGGGCTGTGGATGATGGTGCAGCCGAGCGCCAGGCGCTGCTTCCAGCCGCCGGCTAGCTCATGGGTCATCAACCTCTCCTTGCCTCTCAGCCCGGCCATCTCCAGGACCCATTTCTTTCTCTCTTCCAGCGACGATGCGGACAGTCCGTAAAGGCCGGCGTAAAAGTTTATGTTCTCCTCAACAGTGAGGGAGGGAAAGAGCGAAAATTTCTGGGACATGTAGCCCATCCTGGAGCGAACATAGCCGGTTCCTCTTGCCATGTCCCGCCCCAGCACGAAGGCGCTCCCCGAGGTCGACGTCAGAAGCCCGGTAATCATGCGTATGGTGGTGGTCTTGCCCGAGCCATTGGGGCCGAGGAGGCCGAAGATTTCGCCCTGCTTCACCTCAAAGCTCACCCCGTCGACGGCGGTGAAATCGCCGAACTTGCGCGTCAGGTCGACAACGCGGATGGCGGCCTCAGCAGGTTCAGCCTCCCCTGACGTCGCGGCCGCCAAATTGTTATCTTTTAGCCGATTTGGCGCTTCTTCCCCGCCGCCGGCCAGACGGGTTACAAAGATATCCTCCAGCCCGGGCGCTATCCTCCGTATGGCCTGCACTTTTATCATTCTTCCTTTAAGCAGCTGCTCTATTTCCGCCGTTCTTTTCTCCGCCTCATCAACCACGATATGGATGCTGTCGCCGAATACCTGGGGGTTGCTGGCGAAGGGTGCCTGTTTCAAAACAGCCAACGCCTGCCGCACCGGCGCAGCGCGGATTTCCAGCAGCTGGGCGCTGAATTCCGCCTTAAGATTTTGGGGTGTGTCGCAAGCGATTATTTGCCCCCTGTGCATGAGGGCGACCCTGTTGAACCTCTCCGCTTCGTCAAGGTAAGGCGTTGAGACCAGAATGGTCACGCCCCGCAGTAGTAATTCCGATATTATCCTCCAGAAGTCGCGCCGCGAAATGGGGTCTACGCCGGTGGTGGGCTCATCAAGGAAGAGCACTTCAGGTTCGTGCACCATGCTGCAGGCGAGCGCCAGCTTCTTCTGCATCCCACCGGAAAGGTGCTCCGCGCGCCTGTCCTGGAATGCTTCCAGTCGGCAAAAGCGCAGCAGCTCTTTTTTATTGCGCTCGCTCACGTCTTGCGGCAGATTGCGCAGCCTGGCGAAGAAATCAAGGTTCTCCGCCACCGTCAGGGTGGAATACAGGCTGAAACGTTCCGACATGTAGCCGATTTTCGCCTTGACTTTCTCTGCCTGCTTCACCGAATCCATGCCGAGTACCCTGGCTTCCCCTGCCGAGGGCAGGCTCAGCGCGCAGAGCATCCTGATGGTCGTGGTCTTGCCGGCGCCATCGGCGCCCACCAGGCCGAATATCTCACCGCGCTGAACCGCCAGGTCAAGCCCGCTTACCGCGAGCACCTCGCCGTATCTCTTCTGAAGGTTTTTGGCCTCAATTGCTGGAATATCCATCTCAATCACAAGGGCGCAGTTTTTTAATATGGGATTTGCACATCCGCCGGCATTCCTGCCTTCAGCTTTTGTTCGGGGTTGGCCAGCTTTATCTTCACGGCGAATACCATCTTCTCCCGCTCTTCTTTCAACTGGATGTTCTTGGGGGTGAACATCGCCTGCGGCGAGATGTAAACCACCTCCCCGGGGAAGCTTTCACCGGGGTATGAGTCCACAGATACAACGGCCTTCTGCCCCAGCTTCACCAGGCCGATTTTGCTCTCCGGCACGTAGGCGGTGAGCGTCACTTCCTCCAGGCCGATAACATTAAGGATGGGGGCGCCCGGCTGGATGACCTCGCCGACTTCTAAATTCCGAGCCGAAACGACCCCGGAAATAGGAGAGCTGATGGCGAGCTTATCAAGCTGGACGGCGATGGTCTTCAAAGCTGCCTTGGACTGCTCCATCTGGCTCTTGGCCACCTCCACCGCTGCGGTGGAGGTCTGGTAAGAGGCATATGCCTGGTCTGCGGCGGAATTTATTTCCTGGGGATTATTCCTGATTGCCAGCAGGCTGTCGAGGGACTTCTGGGCTATATCGCGCCTGAGCTCCGCCGCCGGGATGTTCCAGCCCTCGTTAAGCTTCTTCTGATAAGCCAGGTTAAGCTCCGCCAGGGCCAGCTCACCTTCGGCGGGATATTTCTCTTTATTAATCTGGTACGCGGTCACCAGTCCCAGCGCATCAAAGGACTCGATGTTGTCCAGCACCTTCTGCGCGGTGTCCCGCCGGATTTCGGCAGCGGCCACCTGCTGGGCGCTGTCTATCTCTTCAACTCGCTTCAGGTTCAACTGCGTCGTATCCAGCTCGCCCTGGGCGGCCACTATCCTGGAATCCAGCTCCAGCGGGTTTTGCTGTATATCCCGGGCGTCTTCCCAGGCCTTCTCGCTGCCGTCCTGGATAACCGTGGCCTGAGCCAGGTTCGCCCGCGCTAACTCCACGCCGGCCATAGCCTGAAGCTGCTGGGTCTTGAGCAGGGAATCATCCAGCCTGACCAGGACCGCGCCGGGCTGCACGGAATCCCCTTCGTCAACGGCGATGTCAACAATACGTCCGCCGATTTCTGCGCTGATGGCGACATCCTTGGCCTCAATGAACCCGGAGGCAAAGATGTCCTTGCTGGATTCCGAGGGATGATAGCCTAAAAACCACCAGAGGCCACCGATAACAGCCAGGATTATAACCAGTGTAATAGCTCTTCTAGCCCTTCGCATTTCACCCTCCTCGTAGTAATATCTTAAATAATTTACCACATATTACAAATTGTGCGCACGCATTCGGCTGTTTGGTTTTGTTTGTTTCGTCCAATCAGCCAGACGAAACAGCCCGGCATTGGAAATTTTCAGCTGCCGATGCTAGAATTGGCGAGGTGATACTATGATGTGGGGGGCGCGAGTTGGCGCGCTATCTCGTTGGCACATCTGGCTGGCATTATGAGCACTGGCGAGGGGCTTTCTATCCGGCAGGACTGGCCAAGGCCGGGTGGCTTGAATTTTACGCCGGCCGCTTCGCCACGGTTGAGCTCAACAACAGCTTTTACCGGCTGCCCTCTGAGGCCGCCTTCATCAACTGGCGCGAATCTTCGCCCGATAGCTTCGTCTTCGCCGTGAAGGCCAGCCGCTTCATCACCCATATAAAGCGACTTAAAGGCACTGGGGAGGCGGTGGACACTTTCATCGCCAGGGCCGGGCTTCTGGGGGATAAGCTGGGGCCGCTGCTGTACCAGCTTCCGCCCGGCATGCAGCGCAACGACGATGTGCTGGAAGCCTTCCTATCCGGCCTGCCACGGGATATAGAGCATGTGATTGAGTTCCGCCACCAGTCCTGGCTGTGCCAGCAGGTCTTTGATATTCTGAGCAGGCACGGCGCGGGGTTGTGCGTTTTTGATATGCCATCTTTGTCCTGTCCACTGGCGGCTACGGCGGACTTCGCCTATGTTCGCTTTCACGGCGGCAGCGAGCTCTACGCTAGTTGCTATTCGGATGAGGAACTGGCCGGATGGGCGGAGAGGTTATCCGCTCTGGCGGCGAAACTGAAAACCGTTTATATCTATTTCAATAACGACGCCGGGGGCTACGCAGTGAGCAATGCCATGACCCTGCGCGGCTACCTTGAGAAAAGGGGATGATTGTTGAATAAGATTCGCTATAAATTGCTGGTGCTGGATATTGATGGCACGATACTGGATGGCAAGGGGAACATCTCGGCCGAGGACAGCAAGGCAATTGCTGCGGCCGTCAGCGCCGGCGTGAAAGTTTCTTTGTCAACCGGGCGTTCGGTGGAAGCCTGTCTGAAAGTCATTGAATGGCTGTCCCTAGACGGCTATCACATATCCTTCGACGGCGCCCTGGTGAGCAACCCGGAGCTGGGCGATGAAGTATATGCGCAGCCCCTCAACGGCGAAATCGTGCGTGAAATGGTTGAGTTCGCTCACGCTCAGGCGATGGACCTTGAGCTGTTTTCCTCAACAACCTATTTTGTTGAGCGGGAGACCTGGTCAACGAAGGCCCACCGCGAGTTTTTCGGCATTGAGCCGACGATTGTGAACTACGACCGAATCTGGGAGCGGGAGAGGATTATCAAGGCGGCGCTGGTAGGGACGAATGCTGGGGAGGAGGCTATGATTGCGGGCTTCCGCAGCCACTTCGCGGGGAGGCTGCGCTTCTCCCAGGCGCGGACCCCCGCCTATCCCGGCGTCACTTTCCATAATATACTCGCCCCGGACGTTTCCAAGGGCAAGGCACTGGAGGCGCTGGCTTCGCACCTGGGTATATCGCTGGCTGAGGTTATGGCGGTGGGGGACGGCAGCAACGATATACCCCTGCTCGCTGCCGCTGGCCTGGCCGTGGCCATGGGCAATGCTTCCGCCGAGGTCAAGGCGATAGCCGATTACGTAACCCTTGACGTTGACCACAGTGGCCTGGCGGCTGCCATCGCCAGGTTTTTACTGTGATTTTTTAATGGCTTGAATCTGGTTAGCAAAGGAGTTTAGCGATGCTTAGAGTAGAGGACACCGCACTGGTAATTATTGATGTTCAGGAGAAGTTGTCCCGCGTGGTGTATGAGAAAGAGAAGCTCTTTGAAAACCTTCAGAAAATAGTCGCCGGCGCGCAGATTCTGGAGATACCGATTGTCCTGACCGAGCAGAACCCGGATGGCCTGGGGTTGACCATCCCGCAGCTGTCCGGACTGCTTGCCGACGTTCAACCCATAGTCAAGTTCAGCTTCAGCTGCTGCGGCGAGGAGCGTTTTGTCAGGGCGCTTGAGGCCTTGCAGCGCAGGCAGGTGCTGATTGCCGGCATTGAGACGCACGTCTGCGTTTACCAGACGGCCATGGACTTGCTCGACGCGGGATACGAAGTCCAGGTTGTCAGCGATGCTGTTACTTCAAGGACGGCCGAGAACAGGGAGCTGGGCCTGGAGAGGATGAGGAGCGAGGGCGCCAGGCTCACGGGCACGGAGATGGCCCTGTTTGAGTTGCTCAGGGTGGCGGAGGGGAAGAAGTTCAAGGACATGCTCAAGGTGGTGAAATAGCCGTTCATCAGCAGGGTTATGGACGGCGCTTTTGCTAACCCCCCCTGTGGAACAGGCGCTTCCACCAGGGCACATCGCCGGATAGTCCTTGTATCACGAAAGAATGTTCGCACTTCCCGCAGCGCCATGTCTTGAACTGCTTGTTGTAATATGTCTTGGAGCTGCCGCAGCGCGGGCAGGTGGTCCTCATCTTTCGCGCCGTATCTTTGTCCAGCTTCTTCCAGTAATCGTCATACCATCCCGGTCTGCCGGCCATCACAACCTCCAGAAAAATCAATTCAGCATTATTTCTATCCTATCACCTGTAACATTGCGCGGCAAGCTTTAGATGTGATGGTTCTGTAGGTTTTAGTGGTTGAGTAATCTTAACCTCACCCCCTCAGTCCCCCTCTCCAATATGATTTTAAGTGTGGTCCGTTTCATCTGACTTATTGGAGAGGGGGGAAATATTAAGAGGGGGCGGAGCCCCCTCTAACCTGAACTCCCCTCTCCAGCCAGTAAGAACCCAGTTTTTCTCCTATGGCTCAGGCTGGAGAGGGGCTGGGGGAGAGGTAAAAACTTCTAGCCAGATGCAAGTAGAACCCAACTTTACACCCATGATTTTTTGGGATAAAATAGAGAAACCTGAGCGGGAGTAGCTCAGTGGTAGAGCATCTGCTTCCCAAGCAGAGGGTCGCGAGTTC
>CAYWUK010000020.1:0-13790 GCA_964461475.1 uncultured Dehalococcoidaceae bacterium | reverse complement strand
AGAGCTTGTTGCGAAACTCCAGCTTGCAGGGGGTGTATAATGAGTGACAAACGCCCAAGCTGGAGGAGAATAATGCCACACTTTTATAAATATGAATGGGAAGGGTTTGAAGTAAAGGCTGAACCAAGTGGTATTCGGAAACTATTTAAATTTTTGCCTTATATAACAGGCAGCAAACCGATAATTAAGTTTGTTATCAGGGTAAAAGAAGGTGAAACTAGGCCGCTAGAAGCACATTTAAATCTATATGAATCCACTGAGAATAAACAACAAACTTGGGACTTCTTCTCAAGCCCCGACCAATCACCTAATAACATTGATAAGAAATGGAATTTACATCCTATATCTTTATCAACCGACTACACCCTTCAAGTGCATTTAATTCTGCCACGTGCAAAAAACCCAATGAGCATGAAGTATAATCTTGTTACTTTCAAAGCAATAGCGCAAGAGACGATGTTAGGATGGACAATAGGAACAATATTAGCCATTGCAGTATTAATCGTAGGTATTTGGAATTTGGCTTTGCTTACTACACAATAGCATAAACACATTGCCTAACGGAAGACACTTGGTTGTTCATAGCACTATATAGGGCTTGTGCCTGAACAACAATGAGAGAAAGAAAACAATGAACAGTAACCTTATACTTACGGCGGACAGTAACATTGTTCAAACGCCTATAGCATTTGAGCCTAGCGTTCAGGCGTTCAATAGCTGTGCGCCTATTGTAAAGGGCTTTCCACTCCTCTGTCTCAACAACCTTAGTTCTGCTATGGCTTTTATTCACCTTGATAACCGGCTTTCCCCGATATTGCCGCTTAATAAGGTATCTCAACTTGTTGCTGCAATACCCCGCATCAGCGATAACATAATCTGGATGAAATTTGCCGCAGGTAAATCTCGCTTCACTGAGAACACGGCTAGCAATGCGGACATCATGAGCAGAACCCGTAGTCACTTGGACAGCAACGGGGAGTTCATATTGGGTATCCGCCAGAATATGGACTTTATAACCATAGTAGAATTTCTTTTTGCCAGACGTATCAAGTTTTGCTGCCCAGGTAGCATCGGGGTCAGCCACAGGCTTCTTAGCTCCGTTAGACCACGCCTTAATATCAGTACTGTCCATCGCCACACTTTTACCAAAATCTGGCAAAGCATCATAAAGGCTTCTGGTAAGGCTGCGCATGATATTCTTGACCATGACAACATATTTAGGCTGAGACAACTTCCGCATAAATCTAGAGTAAGCGAACTTGCTAGGGACATATTCGGCGCTAGTTATACCGCAAGCCACAGCCAACAATGGATTATTTTGCAAGGCTCTTATAAGGCTGGCAAAAGATGGAAGCCCAAGCACTACACTAACAACGTAAGTTCTCCAAAGGACTTTGACTGTATAACCTGGCCTACCAGTAGGAGCTTTCAATGTAGTGAGCAAATCCCTATCAGGAATTGTTCTAAAAATATTGTTGACTTGCTTGACAATCGGGACTTCTGTGCTACTATAATAAGAAGTCATGGAGCCGCAACCTCCGTGGCTAGGGGTGCTAGCTCAGTGACGGCGAATCCTGAATCTAGTACCCCGAAATTTCAGGTGGCGGCGGAGAGACTCGAACTCTCAAGGCCTCAGGCCACCGAGTTGACAGCTCGGCCTGTATGCCAATTCCAGCACGCCGCCGAAAACAATAGAGGAGTGGTACTAATACACCACTCCTCTATTTTATTTTTTAGACACTCGCCTTTTCGAACTTTTAATTTCAGATGTGGGAATCCCCCACACTTCCTTCATGGCAGGCATCAATTTTGCCAAAAAATCAGCCAAAATTGGTGTGGCGTACTCTTTAAACTCTATATTCCATTGCTCCAAGTTCATGGGAAGCTCGAAAGACCTAACAGTTTTATCTGGTTTTTCCAATATCATATGCAATTTCTCATCACGCTCTTCGAGTCGTCTTACCCATTCATCGGCATCTATATTAAATCTCTTATGACAAAAGTCATTTCTTATTGTGAAAAGAAAATGCACAATATCTTCAGCCGCAAGGCGACTTGCTTGAAATCTACGAACCTCCTCTTTCTTAAGGAGTGTTTCTCTGCCGATTTTTTCGGACTTAAAGATGCCTTCCTTAATCCACCGAGAAACAGTCTGCCGAGTAACTTTAAATTCTTTGGCAGATTGAGAAATAGTGAAATAGTTATCTTTGATAGCCATTGTAATGTAATATCCCTTTACCATATGTTCTATACATTACTAAGTGTAACACTATGTTACCTATTTGTCAATAGGTCTAGGGGGTGTTTTTATGCAAATTCTTGATTATTTTTATACAGAGGGGCAAGTCGCAGAGATGTTGGATGTCAACAGAATTACAATTTGGCGCTGGATAAAAGATGGGAGATTTAATATACAGCGTGTAGGTCGAGAAGTGCTCATCCCCAAGTGGGAAGCTGACTTAATCAGGGCTAAATATAATGAGGTAGGTAGAGACGATGAATGAACAAGAAATAGATAGCCAAGACTTAAAAGCGGATTTTTGTATAGAGATTGACTATGCAAAAGAGTCAGAGAACCCTTCGAGAGTCTTCCATTCGCTTTTTGAGCTAATTGACACATTCCAAGAGATTGATAGAAATTTAGTAACCAGCATTGATGTTAATATCGAACCTGTTTTGATGCTAGAAGATATTGAAGTAGGTTCAATAAAGGTATGGTTGAGCAATAAGTTGAAGTTGATTCCAGATGATAGTGCTTATCATTTAGACTGGAAACCCATAGTAGGGCAATATCTTGTTAAGGCAAAATGGGCAATGATTAACTTCTTGGAAGGAAAAACAACAATCCAGGGTGTGGATGAAGTCGAGCCCTTAGAGGCTGAAATTTATCAACTAGCTGAAAAGACAGAAGTTAGATGGCTGCCTGACTACCAACCACCTCCACCACGACAGTTGTTGGAAGGAATGCAAAGGATTTCACAGAGTTTGTCCTATTTATCTAAGACGGATAAAGCCAAATATCTTATACCCGACGAACCTGAGAAAGAGTTTAATCTTACTTTTAATATTGCTCCAGAGAATATCGAAGAATTATTATCAAAGGAAACGCTCACAGCAGAGAATGAAATGATATTAAAGGTAAAGAAACCCGATTATCTTGGTGAATCAATGTGGGATATGAGGCATGGCAAGAGTGTCATTCAAGTAAGAATAATGGATAAAGATTGGCTCGATAAGTTTCAGAATAGGCAGATTGATATTCGCCCTGGGGATTCTATTCGTGCTAAAGTCCAAATAGATAATAAATATGGGTTTGACGGTGAATTAATCTCAACCCACTATAATGCTACTCAGATATTAGAAATAATCCGCATGTCTAATCACGAACAACCCGATTTGTTTGGTGATAGTGAGAAATGAGTTTCGCAACAAGCTCTATTTAGGTGTGGAGGTGACTATATGCTATAATTAGGGCATTATAAATTAGGGCAAAGCTAAAGAGCATAAAGATAAAACCGGGGAAACCTCAAAAGCAGCTCGCATTATGATTAAAGCAAGGAAAGCAGTTATCACCGGGGGCGCCGGGTTTATTGGCTCGCATCTGGCCGAGGAGCTGGCTGACAGGGGCTATCAGGTTGTCATCCTTGACGACCTCTCAACGGGCACAAGGGAGAATATTGAAGCGCTGCTGAGCGGAGATAAGGCTGACTTCGTGCTGGGCAGCATCGCCGATTTGCCCCTGCTCCAGAAGCTATTTGCCGGCAGCAGCCATGTCTTTCACCTGGCTGCCGTCACCAGCGTCCCACGGAGCCTGGAAAGTCCCCTGGCGGCGCACGAGGTGAACGCTACCGGGACTCTAAACGTCCTTCTGGCTGCGCGCGATAACGGCATCGGCAAGGTCGTCTACGCATCCTCCTGCGCCGTCTATGGCGATACGCCGCTGCTGCCGCAACGGGAAGACATGCCGCCCCTCCCCCTCTCTCCATATGCCGTGGCCAAGCTAGCCGGCGAGTACTATTGCCGGGCCTTTAACCAGGTTTACGGGCTCCCCACCGCCTGCCTCAGGTTTTTCAACGTCTATGGCCCGAGGCAGGACCCCGCTTCGCAATATGCGGCGGTGATTCCCCGCTTCATAAGCAGGCTTGCCTCAGGAAAGCCTGCCATAATATTCGGAGACGGCGAGCAGACAAGGGACTTCATCTACGTCAAAGATGTGGCGCAGGCATGCATACAGGCAGCAGAGAGCGAGCTTAACGGGATTTTCAATATCGGCTCAGGCAAAAATATCTCCATCAACGCCCTGGCGCAGCTCATCACCGATGTTGCCGGACTGGACATCAGACCAGTCCACGAGGCGCCGAGGGCAGGTGACATCGTCCACAGCCTGGCGGATATCTCCCGGGCGCGCGGTTTCGGCTATCAGCCGAAATACAGCCTGGAAGCAGGGCTGAAGCAAACCCTGAAGGGATTCAACCTCGCGGCGACATAATTCAGGGATGGAACTGCAAAAACAAGGGATGATAAAATGAAAAAAATCTGTGTTCTAGGCTTGGGGTATATCGGGTTTCCTACATGTTGCCTCCTGGCCAAGCATGGCCACCAGGTTATCGGCGTGGATGTAAGAAGTGAAGTGGTGGATAAAGTCAACCGGGGGGAGGCCCCTTTCCAGGAGCCCGGACTTGATGAACTGCTGGCGGAAGCCCGCAAGACAAAAAAATTGATAGCCAGGACAGAGCCCGAGGTCGCCGATGTTTTTCTCATCGCCGTCCCGACGCCACTGGATGAAGGGAAAAAGGCCGACTTAAGCTACGTAAAAGAGGCGGCAACCAGCATCGTCAGCCATCTCAGAACGGGGAGCCTGGTTATCCTGGAATCCACCGTACCCCCGGGAACCAGCGAGAGGCTGCTCCTGCCTATATTTGAGGCCTCAGGGCTGAAAAGAAGCAGGGACTTTTATCTGGCGCACTGCCCGGAAAGGGCTATCCCGGGGAACACCCTCTATGAGATGGTCAATAATGACAGGGTCATTGGCGGCATAGACCGCCAATCAGCCGAGCTGGCCAGAGAGCTTTATTCCTCCTTCGTCAAGGGGAACATCTTCCTCACCGACCTGCGCACCGCCGAGGTCATCAAGCTCATGGAGAACACTTACCGCGACATCAACATAGCCCTGGCCAACGAGTTTGCCCAGATTGCCGAGGAAACGGGATTGAACATCTGGGAGGCAATTGGGCTGGCCAACAAGCACCCCCGGGTCAACATCTTGCAGCCGGGGCCAGGCGTGGGGGGACACTGCCTGGCTGTGGACCCCTGGTTCCTGGCCAAGAATTCGGTCAAAAGCCGGATAATATCAATGGCCCGGGAAATCAACGACTCCATGCCAGAGCATGTCTTAAACCTGGTCAAGCAACTTATCGGCGACATAAAAGGAGCCACCATCGCCGTCCTGGGCGTCGCCTACAAAGCTGATGTAGACGACACAAGGGAAGCGCCTGCGCTGAAGCTAATCCAGATGGCAGAGGCCGAGGGATTTAAGGTGAAGGCTTACGACCCCTGGGTAAAGTCCTTCAAATACCCGCTTTACTCCCTCGCAGAGGCTGCCCGGGACAGCGATTGCATTATCCTGATAACCGGCCATTCTGCATTCAAGCAGGTTAACCCCGACGAGCTCGCCCTGCTGGTGAGAAACAAAAACCTGCTGGACACGAGGAACATCCTGGAACATGAGAGGTGGAGGAAGGCGGGATTCAAGGTAAAGGTGCTGGGAGACGGCAGTCACCAGGGATAGGCGAACTCCTGGACCGTGCCCGTCTTCAGAGCCTCCAGCGCCTTGAGAGAGCAGACCGTAGCCCTTATGCCGTCCATAACGTCGGGCAGGTCGCCGGACTTGCCTTTTCCTGTCAGCAGCCGGCCATACTCCAGAAGCAGGCCGTGCTGGCCTTTATCTACCAGAGATAATTTTTCTCCTTTACCTTCACCACCAAACACGAGCAATTCTTTGAAGTCGGTTATCGCCATTGCCTGGCCATCCCCGAATATCTCCACCCTCTCCTTGGGGAAGGACTGGTGCCCAACCGTGGTATATACCAGAGAAGCCACCGAGCCATCTTTATAGGACAGGGTGCAGACTATGTTATTGTCGTCCACCAGGGAAGAGTCGCCGGAGGAAATCTTTTCGGCATAAATCCTCTTCGGTTCGGCCCCGATGAGCCAGCTGAGGAAGTCAAAAAAATGGCAGCCCTCGCCCACGATTGCCCCACCACCCTCCAGCGGGTCATTTATCCAGTGCCCCCTGGCCATGCCGGCGGAATTAACCCGATAGGACACCATCAGCGGGCCCTTTCGCCCGGCCAGTATCTCCCTGGCTTTCTGCGCCAGCGGGGAAAACCGGCGGTTAAATCCCACGACCAGGCTAACCCTGCTGGCGTCTATTGCCTCATAAACCTCCCGGCACTCGGCATAGGACAGGGCAACCGGCTTCTCCACGAATATCTGCTTCCCCACCCCGGCCGCCTCCACGATTAAAGGAGCGTGGAGATTATGCCTGGTGGCGATGACTACCATATCTACGTCCTTATCATCGAGGGCCTGCCGATAGTCCGTAGAGCAATACTGGACGCCATACTTATCCGCCAGTGCCCTGGCGCTCCGTCCCGTCCTGGTGACAATCGCCCTTATATTGTAGCCGGGTATGCGCTTTAGCTCAGGCAGGAGCTGCGCTTTAGCATAGCTGCCCGCGCCGATTACCGCCACGCTTATCTTACCGGCAACCTTGGCCGATGGCGCTATCTCCACCACGCGCCTCAATTCAGCCTGCGGCTCCGACGGATACTGGAACAAAACCGCCAGCGGCCTCCTCTCGGGGTCGCCGCCGAGGGCTTCATAAGCTTCCCTCGCCTGCTCAATGGGAAAGGTCAGGTCGACCAGCCTCCTTACGTTCACCTTCTTCTGGGCGAGGAGTCCCAGGAAAGCCTGCATATTGCGGTTCTCCGTCCACCTTACGTATTCAAGGGGATAATCCATCCCCTTCTCCTCATACTGAGTGTCATACCTGCCCGGGCCATAGGCACAGGAGATGAGGAAATCAAGCTCCTTCTCGTAGAAAGGCGACCGCTGCAACTCCATGCCCACCGCCCCCACCACCACCACTCTCCCCTTCTTCCTGGCCATTTGCATCGCCTGCCTAACCGGCTCACTGCTGGGGGTGGCAGCGCAGATAATCACGGCGTCGGCGCCAAGGCCGTCGGTATGCCGCAACACCTCGGACACTATATTCTCGCCGGAGACCAGGGCCAAATCGGCGATCAGTTCTATAGCCAGCTTCACCCTTCTCTCCAGCGGGTCCAGCCCGATGACCTGCGCTCCCGAGGCTTTCAATATCTGGCAGGTTAATTGGCCCAGCAGCCCCAACCCCATCACCACCACCCTGTCCCCCAGCTGAACCTGAGCCCTGCGTATTCCCTGCAGGGAAATCGCGCCCAGAGTGGTGAAGGCCGCCTCATCAAATTCCACGCCCGCGGGTATCTTGCTGACCAGGTTCCTCGGCACAGCTATCACCTCGGCATGCCAGGCATAGCCCGCACCGGCACAGGCGACCTTATCCCCCGGGGAAATATCGGCGATGTCCTTGCCCACCTCAAGCACCACCCCGCTGCTGCTATAGCCAAGCGGAATAAGGCTTTCTTCAGGCTTCCCACGGACCGCCCGCCAGGTCTTGCCTACCCCCTCTTTTCTCATCATGTCCAGGGCCTTCGGCACCATCTCAGGATTATCCTTCACCTGTGCCAGCCGCCCCATTATCCCTTTACCACCCTGCTCCAGAGAAGCGCTCTCGGTGCCGCTGCTTATCAGCGAAAATGCATTCTGGACCAGCACCTCATTATCCCCACAGGCCGGCGCGGGGACTTCTTTCACCACTATGGTGCCAGCCGAATTAAAAACCTGTTTCATATCTCCATCACAATACTAGCATTAGGACACAGATATATATCCAAGAGTATACCACGATTCAGCTAATCCCCCGAATCGGCTTTATGGTGGTTACGAACTCCAGCGGCGCCCTGGCAACCATCGAATACCTTACTATCGGCGCTGCCACTTTCCTCCCGTAGCCCGGCGAAACCCAGCCCTCCTGAATTTCCAGGCTTAAGCCATCCTTATTTACAGGGATTATAGCAATATTTGCCCCATTTGTCTTGGTCCTCACCTCAAGCCCCTCGGTTGTTAAATCCATCGGAGCCAGGTGGAAATAAAGGTCAAAGCGGTGTTCGCCGCTGCCTTCAAGTATGTCCTTGATTGTCCAGCAGCCCCCGGTTTTATCGAAATTTATCTGCCTTCTATGTATCACAGGGCTTGCCAGCCTGCTATATCCGCTGTGCTCAGCATCAATATAATCATATTCCCCGGTCGTTTCCCACTTGTTAACCTTGACTATAGCATCGGATTCAACCCAGAACAACCTCCTGGCATCAAATCTATCTTGCTCCTCGCCATCCACGACCACCGTATTATGATAGCTGGTGCTGCGAAAGAGGTTGCGCATCTCCCTATCGGCAGTATATATGTAAGCGCCGGGGTCAACGATGAAGCTTTTATCATAAGCGAATAGCTCAAAGCTCAAGCGGCTGTTATGTTTATGCCCAGAAGGCTTATCTGAAGCGGCGGGAACGCAGTCCATTATGAGACAAAGGCCATCCCTGCGCATTATATAAAAACCACCTTCAGGGAAGCCCTTTGACGAGAAGGTATTCTTTTGTTCGGGCAGGGCTTCAAATTTTCTTAATCCGCCCTCACCCAGCAGCCAGAAAGCCTCCTCGGGAAATTCCCCGGCTGCCTGCTTGAAGTCGGGGCGACTGAACAAAGCGGCACCGATGGCGAGCAGGTAGCGGTGGTCAAGTCGGCTCCAGCCCCCATATTGGCTCATAATCTGTAAACGGCCATCATCGTTATCCCCGATCTGCGGAGCGGTGCCATCGGGCTTGGTATAGCACACGATGAACTCTAACATCATCTCCAATCGCCGCAGGTACCAGTCAGGAAAGGTTATGCCGTTCCTCAGGCAGAGCATGGTGGCGCAGAGGAAAAGCTCGATTACCAGCCGGTGGTAGCTGATAGAGCCTTCAAAGTCCACGCCATCGCCATAAACCTGCTTCCTCATCTCCTTCACCAGTTCCCTGACGCCAAAATCGCGCCATTTCTTCGCCTCCTTGAATTCAGGGGATAAGACCCCCAGATACACCAGGCCGACGATGTCGGAAAGGTAATGGTTGCCGTTTGCCCCTCCCCAACTCCTCTCCAGATTGCCCCTTATGTGCCTGCCGTGGACGATGAGGCTCTCCAGAAATTTGACCAGGAAGTCGTCGCTGACCTGCGGCGAGCCGGCGAAGAAATAAAGCCCCCAGAGCCAGTTGACAGCCCGGATGGCCACCTCCATAGAACAAGCCCAGTTAGCCCCGCGCTGCGGGGGGTTGCTATCCATCCAGTCATTGATTTGGCTGACGAACTCACCAGCATACTTCTCGTCGCCAGTGAGCCAGTAGGCCTTGCCCAGGGTGGGGAGGTGCTGAAAACGGGAGAGCTCCCAGAGGACTTTTATGTCGGAATCATCGTCTCTATCCCGCACTATATCAGTATAAAAGATGCCCGGCTCCCAGCTTTTGCCGCTCTTGAAATCCCGGTGCCAGTCAATCTTCCCCGGCTGTCTATCAATATTTTTCATGCCAGAGCCGAGCAAATCAAAGTTGTGAGCGCAGACCTCATCAGCTTCCCTGATGGATTCTTCAATCTGCGGGAAGAGCTCTCTTAACAAATGCGGGTCTTGCTTTCTTAATAGGGACAGGGCTTTTTCTCCCGAGCGGAGGCCGTCCAACAAAGCCGGCAGGGCTACACCCGATTTAAGACACTTCAACAGCTCAACTTGGACCGTGCCCTTTGCCCTCAGCCGCCTGAGCTGTTGTTCGCCTCTACTGGCAATCGCCCCGAAGAACTTCATGGCCATACTTTCCCGCTAGCCGGATATCCCTGGCTTGCCGACTACCTGCTGGTACATCTCTTCCGCTATCTTCATGTTCTTGTAGAAGTCAGCCCTATCCCTGAGCATCTCCCAGTTTCTTTCCCTCATCAAGCCAAATTCAACCTTGTTCCTCAGCGCCCTCAGGATGGCCTGCGCGATATCCGCCGGGTCTTCGGGGTCGAAGAGATAGCCGTTCCAGCCGTCGGTAATCCACTCTGTTATCGGGGAATGGACGCTCATCGCCGGGATGATGCCGAAGGCCATCCCCTCCAGCATGGAGACCGGGCAGCCGTCATACAGAGTGACCGAGACCATGATATCCGCGGCAGTGAAGTAATCTATTAACCCCTCAACAGGGAGCCTGTCCACGAAACGGATATTCCCCTCCACGCCGAGCCGCCTCGCCAGCTTTCTCTGCTCAAAATACCCGCTGAATTGAGTGCCGCCCTTCAAGACAAAGATAGTATCCGGGAATTCCTGCAAAATACGCGGCACGGCCCGGACAAGAGTTTCCGTATGGACATAGAAATCCTTGAAGCCGCGCACGCTTATCAGCAGGTTCGTCTGCGGGCTTATCCTCAGCTTTTGCTTAGCTTTTTGCATGGTGGCTGAGTCCTTATTATTCATGACAGGAAGCTCGTCAAATTTCAGGCCGCCGGTCACCGGCATGAGGCCCACCGGGCTTGCCGGCGAAAAGCCAAAATTCTCGGCGATATACTTATCGCGCAGGCTATCAGAAAAATAGAGGTCGGCCTGGGACATCGCCTTTCGGGTCAGCCAGCGAAATATCCGGTATTTCTGCGCGAAGTAAACCATGTCGTTCCCCCAGGTCTGGAGCGCAAGAGGACGGCGGCCAACGAGCCCGCCGAGATAGCCCTCAATGGGCAACCGCAGGCATTGCACGATATCCGGCCGCAGTTTTTCTACTATAGCCCTGGCCCTGCCCCTGAACTTCAGGACGCGGAAAAGCAAGTTAGCAAAATAATAAAATCGCGTCTCAATCATCTTGCGATGGAGGAACTGCCCGAAGCGGATAACAGAGCTTCGCCTTGCCAATGCTGTCGCGGGTGCTGAATCTTCGCCAACGCCTATGCCGTCGAGCCCCTTGCTCCCCCGCCCCCCGCGGGGCAGATTATGGACTATCGCGCTTTTAACCGGCCTGGTGCAGTATTTCGTTGATATGATGTGGATCTCGTTTTCAGGTTTGCAGAAATATTCAATCCACCTTCGGGCATGGATGCTGTTAGCATCGGCGATGAAACAAATTTTCACTTCATATCCCCCGACGGTTTAATACTAGCGGTGGTCTTGCAGCCACTCAATAGTCTTTTTAAGTCCCTCCTCTAGAGTAATTTTCGCCTGCCAGCCCAGCTTTGTTATTTTGGAAACGTCGGGAATACGCTTCTGAACGTCGTAGCGGTAGGGCTCAAGGTGTTTGAACTTGAGCGGCTCCTTGCGACCGCATATCTTCCATATCATTTCGGCAAGCTGGGTTACACTCGATTCCACGCCTGTGCCGATATTGAAGTCGTCGTTTTCGGCATGTTCAGCAGCGTAGATGATGCCGTCAGCCACATCATCCACATAGGTATAGCTCCTCACCTGGTTGCCCCTTCCCAGAATCTCCAGCGGGTGCTGCCCGCCGAGCACCTTTTCCACCAGGTCAGGGATGACGTGGGCATAGCCCACCCAATCGCCGGGGTTCTCCCCGGGTCCATAGGCGTTAAAGGGTCGCGCGATGACATAGGGGACGGAATGTTCATCATAATAGGTTCGGGCGATGTACTCAGCGATTAACTTGGAGAACCCGTAGCCGGTCAGTGGCGGCGGCGAGGTCTCCACTGCGCTCTCCGGGGTGGGGAACTGGCTGGTGCGCTCAAAGACCATCGACGATGAAACGCAGGCCATCTTAGTCCCGCTATCCACGGCTATGTCCCACAGGTTCAGGTTCATCAGGGTATTATCCCTGATGCTGGAGGCCGGGTATTTGTGGAAGAAGCCAATGCCGCCTATCAGAGCAGCAAAGTGGAAGCAGACGTCAATGCCCTTCATGCTCTGCCTGGCGACCTCTTTGTCCAGCAAATTACCCTGCATAAACTCAACCTCGCCAGAGACCTCAGCCAGGTTGGCCGCCTCCCCCTTGGACAGGTCGTCTATGACCCGCACCCTGGCGCCCATTTTCACCATTTTAACGGCCACCCGCGAGCCGATGAACCCGGCTCCCCCGGTCACTAATACTTTTTTACCAGTCCAATTCATTAATCCTCTCCTCAAAAAAATCAGCCTTTGGCACTGCCAAACCTTATATAGTCAAAACCGTATTTTCTTGCTTCCTCGCCGTCTATGTCGCCCCAGCAGTCTATCAGGATGCAGCCCGGCTTATGCTTGCCCAGTTGGTGCATAGCCCGGCACACCTCTTTAAACTCGGGGTGATTGGTGGCCAGCACAACAGCATCGGCGTCAGTCACCGCCTGCTCCAAGGTCTCAGTGCCAGCGATGTAGGGGTCATGTTTGGCGACAGCGGCAGTCTCGCTCTCCAGGAGCTCAGCAATCCTGACCGAAGGGGAGTACCTGGTATCATCAATGCCCCCCTTGAAGGCCAGTCCCAAGACCGCTATCTTGCAGCCGTGCATCATCTTCCCCTTTTCCTTAAGGCGCTGCTTTACTTTATTAACAATATACTGCGGGATGAACTCGTTGAGCCGCCATGCCAGCAGGATAAAGTCGGGGTAGGCTGTGCCGGAGAGCAGGAAATAGCCGTCCTTGGTGAGGCAGGGGCCGCCGGCCAGCCCCGGGCGGGGAACGCCGCCTCTGGGGTAGCCGCAGTTCAGGATGTTGATAATCTCCCGGCTGTCCTGGCCGAAGCCCTCGGCGAGCAGGGCAAACTCGTTGGCCAGGGCGAAATTAACGTAGCGGTAAACGTTGGAGAACAGCTTGACCAGCTCGGCCGTCTTCGGCTCGGTAACCGATATCCTTTTATTCGGGTTAATCTTGTGAAACAGCTCGGTGGCTATGGCCACGGTAATATCATCATGAGTGCCGATAATCTCCGGCAGCTCCTTGACCTCCTCTATCGCCCTGCCTTCCACTATCCTCTCCGGGCAGATGGCAACGGCAAAACCCTCCCCCGCCTTCAAGCCGGACTCCTTTTCCAGGAAGGGTATCACCTTTTCATCCACAGTGCCCGGCGGCACGGTGGAGCGGATTATGACCAGCTTGCCCGCAAGCGAGACTTTAACCATCCTGGACAGCGCCGAATAAAGCTGGCTGAAGTCCGGGTTGTAGCCGTTGGTGAGGGGTGTCCCGACGCAAAGAATCAGGACACCGCTCTCTTTTACGCCCCATTCAAAGTCGGTCGTCGGTGTGAAGTTTGGTATTTTCAGCAGTTCTTCCAAGCCCTCTTCGCAGAACGGCTTTTCGCCGCGCTTCAGCTTGGCCACATAGGCCTCGTCCTTGTCAATGCCGATTACCTTCACCCCGGAGCGGGCAAAGACCAGGGCCAGCGGCAGGCCCACCCTGCCAATGCCAATGACACCAAGGGTGAAATCTCCCTTTTTCACCTTTGCCAGGAGAGCTTTCATGTTATACCTCCCAAGGATTATAAATTACTGTATTTCAATATGCCCTGCCCAACCGGGGTGAGGTGCAAAATCAAAGTACCTGCCTTTATTTTTTTCATCGAACAGATTGCCGAAGCCTTCGTTGCCTGATACCCGAATCCCGGATAAACTGACTCTGAATGCGTCCGGCTTGTTCAAGATATGGCCGAGCATCTTAA
>CAYWUK010000019.1:0-14076 GCA_964461475.1 uncultured Dehalococcoidaceae bacterium | reverse complement strand
CCTGGTATTGGTCCTCGCCTTCTGGTTCTCGGGGGGTTTCAATTATCTGGACGGGCTTATCAGGTCGTGGGGATTTGTGCCAATCGCGAACGGGCTGCTCTATATCGGCATTCTGCTCTTTGCCTACGGCCTGATTACGCTGCCTTTCAGCATATACCAGACGTTCGTTATTGAAGAGCGGTTCGGCTTCAACAGGACGACGCCGCTTCTCTTCCTCACGGACAGGCTGAAGGGGCTGGCCATCGGCCTGCTCCTCGGCGCCCCTTTGCTGGCCGGCATCCTCGCCCTGTTTGAATACTCTGGCCCCTTCGCCTGGCTCTACTGCTGGATGGCCGTAACCCTGTTCATCGTCATCATGCAGTTCATCGTGCCGCAGTGGGTCATGCCGCTGTTCAACAAGTTCACCCCGATGGAGCCGGGCAGCCTGAAGGAGGCCATCCTTCAGTACGCTCGCTCGGTGGATTTCCCGGTTAAGAATGTCTATGTGATGGATGGCTCGCGGCGCTCCAGCAAGGCCAACGCTTTCTTCACTGGATTCGGGCGCAGCAGGCGTATTGCCCTGTTTGATACGCTAATTGAAAAGCACTCCATAAACGAGCTGGTGGCTGTCCTCGCCCACGAGATAGGTCATTACAAGAAAAAACACATACTGCAGGGGCTGATAATCAGCATCCTGCATACGGGCATAGTGCTCTTCCTGCTCTCCATCTTTATGGGCAGCCCCGGTCTTTACCAGGCTTTCTATATGGAGCAGCCATCAATCTATGCCGGGCTGGTGTTCTTTGGCCTGCTCTACACACCGGTAGAAATGGCCCTGTCAATAGCCCTGCAGGCGTTCTCGCGGAGGAATGAATATCAGGCCGACCGCTTCTCTGCCGAGACCATAGCTGAGCCAGAGGCAATATCAAACGCGCTCAAGAAACTTTCATCCGGCAACCTGACCAACCTGACGCCGCACCCCTTCTACGTTTTCATGAACTATTCCCATCCGCCGCTGCTTCAGCGCGTGCGGGCGATAGGGAAATACGAGGTGCAGCATAACGGGCAGGAAATAGCTGAGGGATGAGGCTGGTTCTAAGCGCCGGCGATGAGAACCCATAACCAGGCGATAGCCACGCCCAGTAGCCCGCCCACTATGACCTGAAACGATGTGTGCCCCATGAATTCCTTTAAATCACGCTCCAGCTCTACCATAGGGCGCCGACTTCTAAGCTCCCTGATGATGCGGTTTAAGACCACCGACTGCTCTCCCACTGATTGGCGAACCCCCGCAGCATCATACATGACCACCAGGGCTAGTATAGCTGAGAGGGCAAAGGCCACCGACCCCAGGCCCTCTATTAGCGCTATTGACGTCGCCAGGGCGCTGACTACCGCCGAATGAGCGCTGGGCATACCCCCACTAACAACTAAATAACGCAGGTCAAGCTGTCTTTCCCGAACCAGCACTAGTATCAACTTCAGCGATTGTGCTATCGCCCAGGAGCACAAGGGAATAATCAGCACTTTGTTGGTGAGTATTTCATATATCACTTCGTCGTCTGCCTTTAACTCGTATCACAAACCAGGGTCGCGACTGCCGGATACCGCCTGAAAAGCTGAAATATGCTCGCCTTAACAGCAGCAAGCACTCCCATTATACACCTATATACACCCTGTCGGAAGATTTAAACACGCTCAGCACCTTGCCAATTGACTTCTCTACACCGCCAAATTATAATAGGCGAATCTTCAAGGAGCGAAAGGGGGTATAGATGGACGAGCTATTCTTAATACTATTCTGGTCTGGCCCTATTGGCCTCGGCATTTTCCTCGCCTTGCTGGGCGTCTTCATCTTTTTGCTGGCAAAAGCCGACGAGATAAGCAAGCGCGCCAAGGCAATGGCGAAGGAAAAGGGCTTGGAGAAGAAAAGGGAATAAACTCCGTTCTCGTGAAAGCCGCCACCCCACTCCCCGTTTTACTACTCAGCCCCTGCCGAAGGGACAGATATATAGACAGATGCCACAGGCATTGACGCCAATGCTGTTTTTCCTCTCCACTTCCATGAAGAGGTGGCATTTCTTAACATCCATCCTGGCCTCCCTTGGCTCAGAAGGAGCGAACGGCCTCCCGGTAAAGGCACCGGCCGGGCATGACTCAACGCATATCGCGCATTCACCACAGCCTTCTCCCGTCAAAGGCTTGCCGGGGGAAAGGGGGGCATCGGTCAGGACAGTCACCCAGCGCACCCTCGGCCCCCTGTCGGGAGTTATAAGGAGGCAGCTTTTACCTATCCACCCCAACCCGGAAAGGCTGGCCGCCATCTTATTGGAAAAAAGGCCATAAAGCCCTTCCTGGTCCATATACGGCCTGGCCGGGGGGACAGGCAAGGCCAGGAACCCTTCCCGCATGAGCATCTGCATCATGTTGAGGGAAATGGCGGTCAGCAGAGGATTAACCGCCTCATAAGAGTGAAAGCGGTAGTTCTGGAGGGCGAAGCTGTCAGACTGGTCTCCTATACCATCAACTACAGCCCTGGATAAGGGAACGCCTATGGAGATGGCCCGGGGAAACTGCGATACGAGCTTTTCCTCATAAGGCGTTATACACCCATGACGGGTTAGGGCCAAATCGGCAACCCCAAAGTAGGCTGCCCCCATGGCCCTGGCCTCTTTTTCAAGCTTGCTCTGCAGCTTCACCTCTTATTTCCTTGTAAAAGCCCTCAAGTTATAGCACATCAAGGCATAGGTATCGGCTTTATATCGGCCTCTTTAAGAAGCTCACCCCAATTAGCCGGCAGCTCTATCTCCTTCATTATGAGCGACGCCTTCTTCTTATACACATCCCGCTGGAAGAAATATGACATCCGGCCAGGGCCGCCAGCCACCAGGATAGACCATTCGTCCGGGTCCGTTGCATAGAATAACACCTTCTTGTCTCCCCACTTTGCTTTCTCCTCAGCGGAGAGGCCAGCCCACCATATCGTTTCCATCATATCTATCTTGGCGAGGGCATCCTCCAGGGTATAAGCCCTCTCCTCAGCGAGCTTCCTTAAAAAGGCCCTCACCGCCTCGGCCTTCGTGCGGCCAAGCTCGGCGAAGTGGCGCGCCATCTCCGGAGGGAGCACGAGCATCCCCGCCTTGCCCTCAGGCCCCACCCAGGCACCGCCGGAAAGGGGCATCATCTCAACCAGCCTGGTTATAAGCTGTTCTCCGGACGCCACACCACTGCCGCCCATGTTGCACTCGCCCATGGATATCGCCTCTACGGCAACGGTGTTTTGCTCGCAAGTATAGCCCCTTTCCTCGGCATAGGTCGGCCAGCCGAGCTCATCGAGCAAATCCATCCTTTCGGCGAAGACGATGGGAACTATGGTGCGCGGCGTGCCCACCGTTGACATATCGGTAATCCCAGGCCTGGCGCCGCCGACCGTTTTAAAAATCAACTCAACGGTGCGACCGATTGTGGCGTTGGCACGCCAGCCGTAGCCACTCAAACAATTGCCCCTTGAATTGACATCCAGTTGCTGGGCTATCGGCCCGCTCACCAGGACAAAGGGGGAGCATGCCCCCGTGGTGGTCACACATCCCCACCCCCATGGCACCTCATCCCAGGCCTCCAATATGGCAATTATCACCGGCATATAGGCCGGCAGCGCCCCCGCCATTACCGCATTGACCGCTACCGACTCCACAGTGACCGCCCTGCCGCTGGGCCTTGCCACAACCACCGTGCTGTCCGGGGAGCGGTCTGTCCCCCGCAGCATCAGGTCAACCTTATCCCGCGTGGGAGGCACCAATGGTAGGCCGTCGCCCCAGCGCAGGTCCAGACACATCTTATTGAAATTCTCCAGGGCGTCATTAAAGTCCTTTCCGGCAACCTCAATCAAGCCGGTGCCCGCTGTCTTCTCCGCCTCCACCTTCTCCGGAGCATGGGTCAGGGCGTTAATAACATCGTCTATAGCCTTCTCAGCATAACCGCTCAGCGCCTCGTCAGGAACGCCGGCTATGGGATGCGGCGTCACCCATCTGGGCAGATTGGGCATCCCGCTGGCCACGGCCTCCATCTTACCTGCTGGCAGAAACTGGGTGGTCATCTGAATCGCCACAGGCACGCCCAGCTCCTCGAAGGCCACCCCATTCCTGGAACTCCAGGAAACACAGGAGCCTCAGTCGCCGCTGGCATATATAATCGCGTCAACCTCCGCAGCTATTTTTTCCCGCAGGCCAGTTTCGGGCGGGGTGCAGATGGGCACCAGCCACTTGGAGAACCTGGCCGAAGGGAACCTCTCGTGCAATAATTCCTGCACGTAGTCAAGTAGCACGTCAGAGCGCGGCTTCTGGTTCCAGACAAGCCCGATTCTTTTTCCTTCCAGGGTATCAAGCGGAGGGGCGGGATTAACCCTCCCTGGCACATCCGCTCCGGTGGGGTCTACCACCTTCAACATCACCTTTTCCATTTCGCCCTCCTCAGCTTTGAATGCTTCTTAAATAGCCTATTTTTTAGGTTTCAACAACCCGATTGTGAAAAGTGCTATTTCAATCCTCAAGCTTCGCTTATTTAATGTCTTTTTCACAGCGACAATCCGAGACAATTACAGCACAAGGATTTTCTATTGTCAAATTCATATTAGCCATATCTCTCGTAGTATTGGTTCAATTTTGCAATTCATAATTAATTTGATATTATATTTAAACGCATATACGGCAATTCTGAATCAAATGTTGACAAGAAGAGATATAGGATTTATTATTAAATTTAATCCATCCCTGACCAATCGTCGCTAGTTACTCCATAGCAACTAGCAATCTAACCGATTCAGAAAACAAGACTCCGAAAAGGGCAGATTATTAGACAAGGAGGTGCTATGGCATCAAGAGTTCGGGTAATGCACTACATGAACCAGTTTTTCGCCAGAAAAGGCGGCGAGGACAAAGCCGACGTGCCCGCCGGCTCACTTGAGGGGGCTGTGGGGCCCGGGAAACGCCTCCAGGAACTTCTTGGAGACTCCGCTGAAATCGTCGTCACCGCTTACTGCGGCGATGATTATTTCGCCGTGCACAGCGATGAGGCACTGAAAAAAATCCTGCAGGCCGCAAAAGACAAAGACGCCAAGATAGTGGTTGCTGGCCCCGCTTTTAACTCAGGAAGGCATGGCTTTGCCTGCGCCGAGGTTTGCCACGCTGCCAGCAGCAAACTGGGCCTGGACTGCGTTACCGCCATGTACAAGGAGAACCCTGGCCTGGAAACATATAAGCAAAACAAGGATAGAAAAGTCTTCGCTCTCCCGACCAGCGACAATGTAACTGGAATGGAAGAGGCGCTAAAGAAAATAGCCCGCTTCGTCTCAAAGCTGACCAGCGGCGCATCCATCGGCCCGGCGGCCAAAGAAGGCTATATACCCCGCGGCATCCGCATCTTAGAGGCAGTGGACAAGACCAGTGCGGAAAGAGCCATTGCCATGTTACTGGACCAGCATTACGGCCGCCCCTTCACCTCCGAGGTCCCGGTTGAGGGCCTTGAGGAGATACCAATTCTTCCTCCCATCGCCAACCTCGGCGAACGCTGCGTAGCGCTGGTAACTGAAACTGGCCTGGTCCCGCTGGGAAACCCGGATGGGTTCAAGTCCCACCGCAACACGACCTGGAAAAAATACTCCATCGACGGCCTCGACTCGTTTCAGGCAGGCAAGTGGGAACTAAGGCATGCCGGCTGGGACGTAAGCTTTAACACCAAGAACCCCAACTATGCAGCCCCGCTTGACGTAGCCCGGCAGCTCGAAAAAGAGGGCGCGTTCGCCAAGCTGTATCCCTACCTCTACTCAGTTTGCGGCAATAACGGGCAAATCTCCGTCATGCAGCGCATAGGCAAGGAGATGGCGGCAGACATGAAAGCCGAAGGAGTTGATATCGCCCTGCTGGTGGCCACCTGAGGCACCGGCACTCGTAGCGGCGCTACGATAGCCAGGGAGATTGAGCGGGGTGGAGTGGCGGTAGCCCTCATCACGGCGATGACCATGCTGGGGAAGCAGATAGGGGCTAACCGCATTGTCCCCGGGGCCAAGATTGCCCACCCCTGCGGCGACCCTTCCTTGCCCGCTGAAGAGGACTTGGCTCTGCGCAGGAGAATCGTGGAGCGAGCCCTTGAGGCCGTGCAGACAGAAGTCAAAGGCCCCACAGTATTTGAGCTAGATGTAAAATACACGGCTGGATAGGAGGTTTTTCCATGAGGCTTGAACTGGCTGATTTTCCGGTAAAAGATGTTAAAATTGGCGGGCGGACTGGATACAATGATGGGGTGTTGGAAATAGACAAGAAGGAACTAGCAGCGCTCGCATTGCTGGATAAGAGGGTAACTCACTTTGACCTTGACGTAGCCTTCCCCGGGGAGAAAACGCGGGTTGCCAACGTGCGCCACGTTACCGAACCGCGGGTGAAGGTCTCCGGGCCGGGCTGCGTTTTTCCCGGCGTTATGGGCCCCGTGGAAACGGTGGGGGAGGGCAGGACACACAAGATGTCCGGCGTAACCGTTGTTTCCTCGGTAGCGCGGCGCTCTACGATACCATCCGGGACAGCGGCGCAGGATGCCTCTATCCTGGATATGTGGGGGCCGGGAGCACAGATAACGCCATTTGGCTCCACAATCAATATTGTCCAGACACTCAAACTACAGGACAATCTATCGGAATGGGACGCCCACGCCGCCACGCAACTGGCCGCATGCAGGCTTGGCACCAGGCTGGCCGAAGCCACCAGGGAAATTAAACCTAAAAGCGTGGAGGCCTTTGCACTCTCCGAAGTTGACCCTTCTCTGCCGAAGGTAGTCTATATAATGAGCTTCTGCACGGTGCGCACAGCCCCTCATTCCTCGGTAGGCTACTACGGCTTGCCCGTCAGGGACTCGCAGCCAAGCCTGATACACCCCAATGAGCTCTTTGACGGCGCGCTGACTCAAGACGGGCGCAGGGGCAGCGGCGGCTACATAACGGACTGGGCATTTTTGAACCACCCCCTAGTGCTAAGGCTATACCGGGAACATGGCAAAAGCTTGAACTTCATCGGCGTAATCATGGAAAGCACCGACTTTCCCACCGAAATTGGCAAGCAGGCCCAGGCCAAAGCCGCAGGGCAGACGGCATACATACTCAAGGCGGACGATGCCATCGTCACCAGGATAAACGTGTCGGGCAATAGCTTTATTGAGGTTATGCTGACCGTGCAAGCCTGCGTAAGAAAAGGCATCAAAACAGTACTGATGGTGCCTGAATGGGGCGGCCTGGAGGGAACTGATATACCATACGTTTTCTACGTTCCCGAGGCTAAAGCCATGATAAGCCCCGGCAGCCATGAACGCAGGATTGACCTGCCAGCGCCAGATAAAGTCATCGGCCTTGAAAAAGGGCAATTGATGGAGTTCTACACCGGCGATAAGCAATTCTCCCCCTGGGATGCGCTCACACTGGAGATGCGGCGCGAGATTACCGGCGGGCTTGACTGGTTCGGGGGCAGTAGCTTCACCTGCCGGGACTATTGACGACAACCTAAGTTAATATAGCATCTTTATTGTAAGGGGGTGATAGCAAGATTAAGTATTTAAAGCTGTTTAATATCCTCAGCAAAGAAGATTATTGGAGAAGGAGATAACAGATGAAAAAAGCTATGTTTCTAGTGCTCATGTTGTTATTGGCTTTAGCCATAATACTGCCCGCTTGCGCAAAACAAGCTCCGGCTCCAGCACCAGCGCCTGCGCCGGCACCTGCCCCCGCCCCTGCCCCGGCACCAGCGCCTGCGCCGATGGTATATACTTGGCGCGCCGCCAGCACTGAATCCCTGGGCGAACCTACGCTCACCATGTTTTCCAGAGCTGCAGCGGAGATAAAGGAGAAAAGCAAAGGCCGACTGGTGATACAGATATATCCTGGTGGAGCACTCGGGTTCCAGCAAACAGATATGCTGCGAGCACTGCAAGGGGACCTTATAGAGCTGACCCACTTTACCCAGGCTAACATGGCGGGCGATTTCAAAAACGCAGATATATACTCGCTGCCATTCCTGGCAACTACCTCTGAAGATATCCCGAAAATCGTAAAGGCGTTGGAGCCGATGTGGAATGAGGAGCTGCCCAAGTGGCATGGCAAGTTGCTGGTCAACTGGTCAACCCCAACGCAGACCCTTACCGCCAAGAGGAAAGTGGACACGGTAGAAGCCTGGAAGGGGCTCAAGATAAGGGCATGGTCCAAGATGATAACGGATATCTGTAACGAACTGGGCGCTACCGGAGTCAACGTGCCTTACGAGGAAGCTTATGCGGCCACAGCCTCCGGAGTAGTTGATGCCCATATGTGGAGCCCGCCCACCGTTTACGATATGAAGCTTTGGGAGCTTGGTCTGAACTATATCAACCTCTGGGGCGCTACCTTTGCCGGCAACGCGGCAGTGGTGAACACCACAGCCTACAATGCCCTTCCCCCGGACCTGCAAAAAATATTGACAGATACATTCGCTGAATTATCAGACTATATCTGGCAAGAGGACTTCTATATAGCGGACCAGGCATTGGCAGATTCCGAGGCTCAGGGGATGACGCTGGTTGAAATAAGCCCCGAGGAAAAGGCAAAAATCGCTCAGCGCCTGTCCGGCCTCTGGGACAATTGGCTGACAAGGGCCAACCCCGATGGGCTTAAATGGATGAACGTCGCCCTGGCTGCGGAAGGCAGGCCTCCTTTCAAGTAGATGTTTGCCAGTAGCTAAATGGTGAACTGTTGCTGTAACCGTCCCGGAAATGGGACGGTTACAGCAAAGAGGAAAGGAGATGGCCAAGCTGCGATTTTTCCTTAAGCAAGCAGAGCATATACTTAACTTCCTGGCGGACGCAAGCCAGGTGATAGCCCGGGGGATGCTCGTCCTGATGATGGTGCTCGTCGTGATAGACGTGGTAGCCAGGTATGCCTTTAACTCTCCTCTGGGCTTCGCTTCTGAATATGTAATGTACCTGATGGTGGGCGTAAGCGTATTAGCCGCTAACTATGTGCTCAGAGAAAGAGGCCACATCAGGGTGGATATTGTAGTCCGCCTGCTGCCCCCAAGGGCACAAGCCTGGCTCCTTGTAGTCACCGATGCGGTAAGCATTTTCTGTGTGGTCATACTGCTTATACAAACCGCTACCCTCACTATACAATCATTTGCAGCTAAAACCATCTCCGTTACCGCGATGTCAACGCCTCTCGGCTTCGTCCAGCTTATGCTGCCACTAAGCTTTGGGCTCCTGTTGATAGAGTTCCTGCGCGCTTTTACCATATCGATCAAGTCGGCTGTTTGCTTCGCTCAAATAAAACAAGATACGGCAGCAGAAACCCATGTAGGACAGCCGGCGGCCTACGAAGAGTGAAGGGGGATGCCCTGAATGGAATGGTATACGCTACTGCTGATTACTTTAGCCGTTCTGCTGGTGGCGCTTGCCAGCGGGATGAGGATATTCCTGGCGCTTACCTTAGTAGGCATTATCCTCATCTGGCTGGGGATGGGCATAGACATGACGCGCGTGCTCGGTTTCTCGGCCTGGGGCACCCTCACCAGCTTTTCACTGGCGGCTGTGCCCCTCTTTATATTCATGGGCGAAATTGTCTATCAAAGCGGACTGAGCCAGCGGGCATATGCCGCTGTGGCACCCCTCATGAACCACCTCCCCGGCGGGCTTCTCCACACTAACGTGGTAGTAGGCGCAATCTTCGCTGCCGCCAGCGGCTCCAGCGTGGCTTCGGCGGCTACCATCGGAACAATAGCCATGAATGACATGGAGGCGCGGGGCTATGACCGCAGCATAGCACTGGGCTCCATAGCGGCCGGGGGCTCGCTGGGGATACTCATCCCCCCCAGCATAACCCTAATCATCTACGGGGTGCTGACGCTGGAGTCAATAGGCAAGCTTTTCATCGCCGGCATTATTCCAGGGCTTATACTCACCGCACTATACATGTCCTATATCAGTATCCGTGTGGCTATCACGCCCAAGATGGCTCCGCGGGTGGCGGAAGAGACCATGTCCTGGGGCAGGTCACTGGTCAAATTTTTAGGGGCCTGGCCTATATTCCTGCTGTCCCTAATAGTATTAGGCTCCATTTATGGTGGTGTGGCCACGCCCAGTGAAGCGGCGTCGGTAGGAGCCTTCGCGGCCCTGGTCATAGCTGCGGCATACCGACAGCTCAACTGGCAGAAACTTAAGCTGACGACGCTTAACACCATCAAGACGACCTGTTTTGTTATTCTCATTTTCCTTGGTGCCAAAATCATGGGCGCTCTGCTGAGCAACCTGGGAGTATTCGGCAAGTTAAGCGAGTGGGTGGTCTCCTTTCCCGTGCCGCCGATTGGCATTTTGAGCGCAATCCTCCTCATGTATCTGATCCTCGGCTGCTTTATGAGCGGGCTGCCAGCGATAGTAATAACCCTGCCCATCGTCTTTCCCATCATCACTACGCTCGGCTATGACCCCATCTGGTTCGGGATAATGATAGTTCTGGTTGATGAAGCCGGGCTGCTTTCACCCCCGGTAGGCAATATCCTCTATATTTTGCAGGGGCTACGCCCGGAGATGCCCTTCAGACATGTGGCTATGGGTTGCCTGCCCTTTTTCGGCGTGATTGTAATTGCGATAGTCATATTAGTCTCTTTCCCGAATCTGGCTACGTGGTTGCCCGGCCTCATGTACGCTCGGCCTCCCGTATGATAATTCACAAGCAGAATAAATTGGGCGTCGCAACCTTTCCTCGATAGGATTTCATGCCCGCTTAATTTCTTACCCGACCCGTTATTTACATTTTCTTCTCGAACTTCCAGGTGGGTATCATATAGGGCACTTTCTTTTGCTCGGGTAAAGTAATCCTGGCGGTTACAACCGGACTTGTCTCAAGGCTGACCCGCCCGGACCGGTTCTTCACGATTATGTTCTTCAGCCAGTCCTCGTTATCCGTATCCGTGCAGTCTTTGCGATACATGGCGCCGCGGCTCTCTTTTCTCATCAGGGAAGCGCGGGCGACGATTTCAAGGACCCGCAACAGGGCACGGTTCTCCAGGGCTACCATCCACTCGCGGTTATAGACCTTCCCTTTAGCCCTTGTCGCCATGCCGGGCAAGACTTCTTTATCCATCTTCTCAACTTCGGCGAGGCAGGCGGCGAGGCCGGATTCTTCCCGGAGCGGGCCCACGTATTTAAAAGCCATGTCCTGTATCTTTTTGCGGGTTTCAAAGACATCAAAGCCGTCCTTTTGAACAAGTGGCTGGTAAACTCGCTGGCGGTACATATCTATTTGCTCTTTATCAAGCTCTGGCGGCGCCGCGCTTCTGGCATAAGCGGCGGCATTCATACCGGATAAGGCGCCAAAGACAACGGCCTCCGTCACCGCATTGCCGGAAAGCCTGTTGGCCCCCATTGTGCCCCCCTGCACCTCCCCAGCGGCATAGAGGCCGGGCACGCTGGTCTCAGCCCTGCCATTGACCCTGATGCCGCCGTTCCAGTAATGCGACCCCGGCCCCATCTCAAAGGCGACCTGCCTCGGGTCCATATTGAACTTAGACAGGGCGAAGTTGCCGTAGAATAACTCGCGCATGTAGGCATTGTAATGGGAAATGCCCTCTATAATCTCATCAGGCACGTGTTTGAAGGAAAGAAAGACACCGCCATGAGGGCTGCCTCTGCCCTCTAGAATTTCGGTCGCCATCGCAATTGAAGCCACATCCCTGGTTGTGCCTACCTCCATCCGCGACGGGTCCCACTTCTCAATGAAACGCACGCCAAACCGGTTAAGCCACCAGCCGTTTGCCAAATATGAAAGGGCATAGGGCGCATGACCCCTGATGCTCTCAGGCCAATAGATAACACAGGGCAGGAACATGGGGAACTCCATGTCAACCAGCTCCGCCCCCGCCTGGAAGGCCATGTAAAAACCATCGCCGGTTAGCTCCTCAGGGGCGGTGGTTACCGGGTACAGCCTCATGGCGCCGCCCGTAGCCAGGATAACTGCCTTGGCCCTGAAAACCAGGAAATCACCGCTGCATATATCAATGCCGACAGCCCCGACTACCCTGCCATCCCTGGTGAGGAGGCCGGTGACAAAAATCTGCTCGGCGAAATCAATATTGTACGGCCTGGTGCCCTTTTTCAAGGCCTGTATCATGGAGCGGCCGGTAGACCAGATACCCCTTGGATAACGGTGCCCCGGCGACTGTGTAAGCGATTCCACTTTCATGCCCCAGTCGGCAAGCTCCTTAACATATTTGGCGGCGTTGGAGCAATGGGCAAAAACAACATCTTCATTGTTTACATATTTGCCTTCTTCAAACATATCCTGCGCGAAGGACTCTACAGTGTCCCTTTCATCTCCAAGCAGGCCGAATACCTCCTTGGCGTCCCGGCTGGGAAGGTCAATATCCATGCCAGCGGTAAGGGTGGCGCCACATTTGGTGAAGAAGCCCTTTGTAGCCACCAGCACCCTCAGGTCATTCCTGGCCACCTCAATGGCCGCCCTGGAGCCAGCCCCCTCGCTGCCCACGATTAATACGTCTGTCTCAATTATCCTCTGCTCGTCAGGCATTATTCCAACCTCAGTAGTCAACCTTTTTGTTAATCAGTAAGATGAACAGCCAAATCCCTTATCACTTTGCGGCCCTTAGCGGGAGCTATCTTCATACCGTCCCTGGCTAAAGTGGAGCAGGAAAACGCATTCTTGCCGTCAACCTCCACGAGGCAGCCACAACACCTCCCTATTCGGCACGACTTATAGTAGGCCAGAGACCTGTCGCAGTCCTCAAGGATATAGTCCAGCACATTGAGGACGGTCATCCGCTCTTCGTAGGGTATTTCGTACTCTTTAAATTCCCCCCGCTTCTCCCTGTCATCCCTGTCAGGGGCGGGGCTTCTATATACATGCACACGGATTACCTTTTTCTCAGCCACAGCTAACCTCCGAAGGCCGCATCAATCCTGTATGATGACATATAAAAATAAACGGTGTCAAGCACGCGCAAATGCGCCTGACATACGTTGGGGAAGGATTTTCTGGTATGCCGAGGGGGATTACTGGTTCCGCACGAAATCTTCGGCATAGAGGGCAGCAGTTGCACCGTCGCCGGCGGCTGTTATCATCTGCTGAGCGGACTTGCTGCGCACATCGCCGGCGGCAAAGATGCCGGGCACGCTAGTCTCCAGTTCGTTATTAGTAACTATCGCTCCGGTGTCGTCTAACTGCAAGAGGTTATCAAGGAAATACATATTGGGCTTAAAGCCAACGGATACAAAGATCCCATCTACGTCTAATGTAGAGCTCTGCCCGGTCTTCACCTGCCGAAGCCTTAAACTCTTCACCAGGTCCTCCCCCTGAATTTCTTCAACCACGGTTTCCCAGAGGACCTTTATATTGGGCTCGGCGAAGAGCCTCTCCTGCACGTACTGGGTGGCGCGGAGCTTATTGCGACGATGTATCAGGGCAACCTCAGAGGCGAACTTGCCCAGGTGCATAGCTTCGACAACGGCGGTATTGCCACCGCCAACCACAGCCACCTTCTGCCCCTCAAAAAAATCGGCGTCACAGGTGGCGCAATAAGACACTCCTCTGCCGATGAATTCCTCTTCGCCGGGCACGCCCAGCTTATTTCGCTGCGAGCCGCTGGCAATGATAATCGCTCTGGCGCTGAAGTTGCCTTCGCTGGTCTTCACCATTTTAAGCTTCTGCTGTAGCTCAAGGCCGGTAACATCAGCAGCGAGGGTTTTCAACCCGAATTTCGTCGCCTGCTGGTGCATCAAGTTGCCGAGCTCCATGCCGTTAATACCTTCGGGAAAACCAGGATAATTGGATACATGGGCAGCCGTCGTCATCTGGCCGCCGAACAGACCCTTCTCTATAAGCAGGTTCTTCAACCTGGCCCTGGCTATATAGAGCCCAGCCGTGAGGCCGGCCGGGCCACCACCGACGATAATTACATCGTATTCTTCGTTCATCTCACCAGCCCTATTTTTTGAATTGCAAAAAGGCCTATTGTCTGATTACGCCGGCTACTTCTTGCTGCGCACCCGGTTAAGGCCCTCGGTTATCTTGTTTACGTCCAG
>CAYWUK010000018.1:11360-14358 GCA_964461475.1 uncultured Dehalococcoidaceae bacterium | reverse complement strand
CTATTTCCCCGACGACTTCCTGCTGCTCATTGATGAATCGCACATGACCCTGCCTCAGATTCGCGGCATGTACCACGGCGACCCCTCGCGAAAGGAGACCCTGGTGGAATACGGCTTCCGCCTCCCCTCCGCCCTGGACAACCGTCCGCTCAACTTCGCCGAGTTCCAGGAGCGCATCAACCAGGTAGTCTATACCTCGGCCACGCCTGCCGAATACGAATACGAGCACAGCCAGCAGGTGGCGGAGCAGCTCGTCAGACCCACCGGCCTCCTTGAACCCAGCATTGAGGTCAAGCCCACCAGGGGACAGATTGATGACCTACTCAGCCAGATTAAGTCGCGCGTTGACAAGGGGGAGCGCTGCCTGGTGACCACCCTGACCAAGCGCATGGCGGAGGAGCTGGCCGACTATCTCTTGGAGATGGGCATAAAGACCCATTACCTGCACTCCGAGATTGACACACTGGAGAGGGTGGAGATTCTGCGCGACCTGCGCCTCGGCGTTTACGATGTCATCGTCGGCATCAACCTGCTCAGGGAGGGGCTGGACCTGCCCGAGGTCAGCCTCGTCGCCATCCTTGACGCCGATAAGGAAGGCTACCTGCGCTCAAAGCAGGCGCTGATACAGACCATGGGGCGCACCGCCCGCCACATAGACGGTCATGTGGTCATGTACGCCGACGGCATCACCGGCTCCATGCAGGCCGCTATGGATGAGACGCAGCGTCGCCGCCGCATCCAGGAAGAATACAACCGCGAGCACGGCATCACCCCGCAGGGCATAAGAAAGGCCATCAAGGACATCACCGAGCGCGTGAAGGCCGTGGCCGAGACAAAAACCCCCTACACCTTCGCCACCCCGGCCACGAAGGAGGACGTGGCCCGCCTAGTCAAAGAGTTAGAAACGCAGATGAAGGCCGCCGCCAGGGCGCTTGAGTTTGAGAAGGCGGCGCTGATACGCGACCGCATTGTTGAGCTGAGGAGGGAGCTGATAGGCGACAAGGTGAGATGAACGAAGAGAGCAAAGAGACCAGGCAGGAACGCCGCGAAAGGAAGCTCAGGAAGAAGCGCGAGCGCATACCCAAGCACGGCAAGAACCTGGCCAGGATTTACATGGACGCTATTGTGAAGCGGCTGAGGGGGAAGGGGAAGTAAGACATCACTATCAACAAATCTTAGTTAGCCTTTGGCGGCCGTACAACCCTCAACGGGATTGAAATCATGTCATGACCATCTATTACAGCATGAACAGAATATGAACCATATTTTGGAAATTCAACATTACCAAACTGTAATGCTACTCGCGCTTTGCTTTCTACTCCCTCTTTTGGTTTCTGAAGAACAAATTCACCGGTTATGTCAGGGATAACATTATTTCCATCCTCATCAATCAAGGATAATCTTATCTTCTTTTCTCCCGCTTCGACAACGTTTGCACTTAACTGAAATACCAAGAAAAAAGATGGGTGCCTTGCAGGTACGTTAGGGGCAAAAATAGTATCAAAGCCTATTCCTAATGCATTTATTTTCCCTGATATTTCTGCATAATCACATATAAATGCAAATTCAACTAACACCAGTCAACTCCCTTATTATTCCTCTCTCATGTTCTCCTGTCCCCTCTGTGGTCTCTGAACCTAGTTGAATATTAAAAGCAATGTTTGAAGTGCCCATCATAGTAATTGAATAATCATAAGTGCCTGTTCTGGGGACTGAGTAGTCATATGGTATCAATTCCAATCTATAGATAGGAATTTTATGCTCATCCAAAACGTCTATTATCTCTTGCTCATTTGGCAATCCATGAACATTAACACCCCTCCTGAGGGAAAGCAATTCAACCCCAATCGGCTGATTATCAGATGCATAATCAATACGCCTTTCGTCGTCCAAGTCTTTGCCGTATGAATATGGCAAATTTCTCAAACTGATATAAACCGCGTCAGCTTCCTTATCATACTTATATTCCACCATTTCCTATCACTCCCCTTTAATCAGCTACAGTAATGACTGTTTTATCGGCCGTGCCCGCTTTTACGACAACTTTCAGATGCTTCCCACTTGGCAAATCAGCTCTGTATATCGGATTGCCTGCTTTATCTGAATAAGACGTGTGATAATTTTGAAGGCAGTATTCGACTTCTTCTGTTGTGATTCCACGTTGTTTCATCCTATCCTTGGCATGTTGAGTATACCGAATCATTAAATCTCAATTAACACATCTATTAGGCTATTCAACTGCTAAATAATAATTATAACACATCACCTTTGTCAACATACAAAACCCCATAATGACATGGAGGATTACACCTGCATCTCCAATCAACTTCTTAAACTGGATATGAGTGCCGATGAAAACGGAACGACAGACTTCTATGTCTCCTCCCCTTCTCCCTCACTCACCTGCTTCCCCAGCTCCTCCTCAAGCTGCTCCATAAGGCGCGCCGCCCGCGGGTAGCCTATGTGCAGCCGCCTCTGCAAAAAAGACGTGGAGACATGCTCGTGCTCGCGCGCCAGCGCCAGGGCGTCATTCAGCAGCGGGTCCCTGGGATAGCCCCCCTGCCCGGCGGAAGGCGGCGGCGCCGCTATATCCGCAATCCTCAGCTTATCGGCCTCCTCCTGCCGCTGGCTGCCCCAGAAATAGACCAGCCGCTCCATCTCGGCATCGGAAAGGAAGCACCCCTGCAACCGCTTGGGCTTGGCCGCCTCGGTGGGCATGAACAGCATATCGCCCCGCCCCAGCAGCTTCTCCGCGCCGGCGCCATCCAGGATGGTGCGCGAGTCCACCTGCGAGGTGACGGCGAAGCTTATGCGCGTGGGGAAGTTCGCCTTTATCAGGCCGGTGACCACGTCCACCGATGGGCGCTGCGTGGCCACCACCAGGTGGATGCCCGTAGCCCGCGAAAGCTGCGCCAGCCGGCAGAGGATAGTCTCCACCTCGTCATATCCGGCCATCATCAGGTCGGCCAGCTCATCGATAATCAGGACCAGATAGGGC
>CAYWUK010000018.1:0-11350 GCA_964461475.1 uncultured Dehalococcoidaceae bacterium | reverse complement strand
CAATATTGCGGGCGGCGGCGGTGGCGAACTTCTCATACCGCTTCTCCATCTCCTGGCTGAGCCCGCGCAAAGCGCCCAGCGCCTTGTTGGCATCCACGATAACCGGGCTGGCCAGGTGCGGTATGCTGTTATACTGAGTAAGCTCAACCCTCTTGGGGTCGACCATGATAAAGCGGACATCGTAAGGAGTGTTGTGCAGCAGCAGGCAGGTGATGATGGTATTCAGACAGACCGTCTTGCCGCTGCCGGTAGCCCCGGCAATAAGCAGATGAGGCATCTTGGTGAGGTCGGCCGCCACCGCCTCGCCGCCGGCCCCCTTGCCCAGCGCCAGGGCCATCGTGGATTTAGCCAGCAATTTCTGGAAAACGCTGGTCTCCACCACCCCGCGCAGGCTGACCATGTTGGAAATGGTATTCGGCACCTCAATGCCGACCACCGGCTTGCCCGGCACCGGGGCCTCAATCCTTATGCTGGGAGCGGCCAGGGCCAGTGCTAGGTCGTTACCCAGCGAGGTAATCCTCTCCACCTTGACCCGCGTCTTGGCAACTTCCTCCATCCGCACCGTTACATTGCCGTCTCTATCCTTTTCCTTAATCTCTTTGAATTTTCTGTCCCAGCCGGGCTCCACGCCGAACTGTGTCACCGTGGGGCCGGCGTTTATCTGCACCACCTTGGCCTCAACGCCGTAGCTGGCGAGGGCATCCTCGATGAGCTTGGCGCGCTGCAGGTTGTCGGCCTCGCTGAACTCAATGTCGGGGGACACATCCAGAATGTCAAGCGGCGGCAGGCGCCAGCCATCAACGGTTACCAGGTCTGGCGATTGCCCGTATTTCTTCCATACCTCCTCGGCCACCTGCCTCAAATCCTGCTTCCGTGGAGTGGAAGTAATCTCAACCGCAGCCGATTCCTTCTTCGCAGCAGCAGGCAGGGGTTTCGTCGTCCCCATCTCCGGAGGCACCAGCGGCTCTTTCATCTCAGGCGATATAGCCGGCTTTGTCGGGATGCTGGTGCGACTGGAAACGCCCCCGTAAATTACCCGGGGCTTTTCGCCGACAGGCCTTTCCGGGGCCGGCCTGCGCTTGAACTGCTCGCCGAACCACAAGACGATATTCGCCAGCAGGCGGAAACAGGCCCGCGGCGCTACAAGGAAGATGCCAACAACCGCTAACCCCGCTATCCTGAGAACGCCGATGAAATCCGGCGCAGGGTAGCTGATGATTCTCCGCCCGAAGGTGCCACCCAGATCCGAAAAGCTCAGCACCCCCCAGATAGCAAGCAGAAGGGCAGCGCCGCCCAGCCAGCGGTTGAAGTGAATGAAAATCGATAGGAACTTGCCCTGTGCTATCGTTATCAGCACTATGCCTATGGCGATGGCGATGAGGACCAGGCCCCAGTTAAACAGCCGGTTAAGGTTTTCGCCGGTAGCTATGATATTGGGCAGCTGCCAGAAGAGCAACGCCAGGAAAATGGCCACCATTATAATCTGGCGCCCCGGCGTTGATGCCATCCAGTGGAATAATCCGCCCGACTCTGATTTCTTGTTCCTGGCGGATTGCTTTTTTTTCGGCTTCGGCTTTTCTTTTAAAGCGATTTTCTTTTTAGCCATGCGGCACCCGGCAGTCCCTTATCTAAAGAAGCTACACCTTAACCATAAAGGGGAGAATCATGGGACGGCGCTTGGTCTGTTCATAAAAGAATCTGTCCAGCGTATCTCTAACCTTGGTATTGACATAGCTCCACTCAGCAGGGCGGTCACCACCATGGTCCAGAGTCTGAGCCAAAATGTCGCGGCTCTTATCTATCATCGACTGGAATTTTCTGGTGTCAATAAAGCCGCGCGTGACTATATCCGGCCGACTCACTATCTTGCCCGTCTGCCGGTTAACCGCGATAATAACCACCACTATGCCATCCTTGGACAGCATCCTCCTGTTGCGCAGTACAACACCACCCACATCTCCCACGCTGAGGCCATCCACATAGACATGGCCGGTGCTGACTTTGCCGGTTATCTTAGCCCCCTGCGAGTTAACCTCAAGGACATTCCCGTCCTCCAGGAGCACTATATTCTCTTTAGGGATGCCCACCGATTCGGCCAGGCTGCCATGAAGGCTCAAATGGCGGTATTCACCATGAATGGGGGCAAAATATTTGGGCTTGACCAGATTCAGCAGCAGCTTCAGCTCCTCCTGGCTGCCATGCCCGTGAACGTGGACCTGCGCCAGCTTATGATATATCACCCGGGCCCCCTGCTTAAACAGATTGTCCACAGTGCGGTTGACCACGGACTCGTTGCCGGGTATCGGGGTGGCCGAAAGGATTATGGTATCGCCGCGCTGAATATGGACATGGCGATGGTCACGGTTGGCCATGCGTACCAGGGCCGACGTAGGCTCTCCTTGGCTTCCGGTGGTGACCAGAACGATTTTATTCGCAGGCATGCCGCGGACCTCGTCAATCCGACCCAATATGGCGTCGGGGGCATTGAGATAGCCCAGGTCAAGGGCCATGTGCACCGTGTCCAACATCGTGCGCCCGACGATATATACACGCCTGCCATGCTTGGCGGCAGCATCGATGACCTGTTGTATCCGGGAGATTAGCGAGGAAAAGGTGGTAACAATCACCCTGCCCGGAGCTTCAGCCATGATGCGATCCAGGGATTCGCCGACCGCCTGCTCCGAGGGGGTGTAGCCCGGAAGCTCAGCATAGGTGGAGTCGGAAAGAAGGAGCAACACCCCCTGCCCGCCCACCTGGGCCAGCCGGGATAAATCCGTCGGCTTACCGCTGACCGGCGTGTAATCAAGCTTAAAATCACCGCTATGCACCACGATGCCAACCGGAGTGGTTATGATAAACCCCACCGCGTCCGGTATGCTATGGCAAACGGGAAAGAACTCAATCTTGAAGCTGCCCAGGGTTATCTCCTCGCCCGGCGCCACAACGTTAAGCTCTGCGCCTTCCAGCGCTTTTCTCTCCTTGAGCTTAACCCGTATAAGGCCATTGGTTAGCTTGGTTGAATAGACCGGGACTTTAAGCTGCGGCAGCAGATAGGGCAATGCGCCGATATGGTCTTCATGGCCGTGGGTGATGATTATCCCCCTGATTTTACTGAGCTTCTCCAGCAAATAGCTGATATCAGGCAGCACCAGGTCTATGCCCAGCATCTCTTCTTCGGGGAACATGAGGCCGGCGTCAATGACAAGTATGTCATTCCCGTATTCTAACACCAGCATGTTCTTGCCGATTTCGCCTAGCCCACCCAGGGGAATTACCTTTAGCCGCTGTTTTGTCACGAATTTAGACCTCAAACATGTTTAACTGCTGTGGCTGTGGTTTGGCTTCCGGAACAGCCTTCGCCTGAGAAAGCAGGGAGGGAATTTTAAGCATATCGCTCTCTATGTCCCGCCGCAGGCTCTGCTGGTGAAGGGCCGCCGCAGGGTGATACATGGCAAAATAGATGACGTTCCCCTGCCTTTGAGCAGTGCCGTGCACCTTGCTTATGCTCTTGCCGGGAAAGAACATAGCCATTGAATAGCGACCCAGTGTCACGATTATTTTGGGGTTGATTATCTCAATCTGGCGCTCCAGCCAGGGGCGGCAGTTCTGGATTTCAGAAGGCAGGGGGTCGCGGTTCTCCGGAGGTCGCGTTTTAATGACGTTGGTAATAAAAACCTGCTCTCGACTGAGGTTTATTGAAGCGAGGAGCTGGTCCAGGTACTTGCCCGCCGGCCCGACGAAAGGGCACCCCTGCTGGTCTTCATGCCAGCCCGGCGCCTCGCCGATGAACATTATATCCGCGTCTTCCGCTCCCTCGCCCGGCACCGCCCTGGTTCTATATCTGGCTATCTCGCACTTCTGGCAATGCCTTACCTGCTCACTAAGCTCGCTCAATGCCGACATTTATCTTTTCAATCACCTCGCAAATTCACCATGCACTCTGAGCTTATGATAGCATGGAGGCCATGTCAAGTCAATTTGAAGCAGGCTGAAAGAGGATGCGGAAAACCAGCAACGCCACACAAGTGAACAAGCCCGCATTATTTAGTGCGGGCTTGCTTATTCTCATCAGAGATGCTTATATCGTAAGAGAGGATTATACTTTGTTGACGGGATATTTGGCCGGCTTGCCGCTGAAAACGTCAAGTACCTGCGAAGCCACATCAGTGGCCGCCCTGACCTGTGCCTCCGCCGTAGAGGCCCCCAGATGGGGCGTACATACTATGGCGTCATGCTCAAAGAGGCAACTGCTTGTCGCCGGTTCGGTAGAGAAGCAATCAATGGCGGCTCCAGCCACCCTATTTTCACTCACCGCCTTGGCCAGTGCCTCTTCATCCACTATATTACCTCGGGCGACGTTAATTATGCGCACCGTCGGCTTGACCATGGCCAGTTCTTTCTCTCCTATCAGCCCCTTGGTCTCAGCAGTTAATGTAGTGTGGACGGTGATAAAGTCCGATTCCTTGAGCAACTGTTCCATAGAGACGAGTTCGGCTCCAAGCTCCTTCGCCCTGTCAGCGGAGATGTAGGGGTCAAAGGCGATGAGCTTCATCTCAAAAGCACGGGCGCGCTTGGCCACCTCGGAGCCTACCCTGCCCAGCCCGACTATGCCCAGCGTCTTGCCCATCAGCTCAACGCCGGTGAACTCGCTACGCTTCCATTCTCCGCCTTTGAGCGAGGCGTTAGCGCTGGGAATATGGCGGGCTAAGGCGAAAATAAGGGCCATCGTATGTTCCGCCGCCGAGATGGTGTTGCTGGTGGGCGCGTTCAGCACCAGGATGTGCCTCTTGGTCGCCTCTTCAACATCAACATTGTCTATCCCCACGCCGGCGCGGGCAATCACCTTCAGCTTTTTGCCAGCCGCTATTATTTTACCGGTTACCTTGGTCTGGCTCCGCACCACCAGTGCATCATAGCCAGCGATAATGGAGGCAAGCTCATCCTCCTTGAGGCCCGTCTTGACGTCGACCTCAGCCTTGCTGCGCATCATCTCTATTCCCTCTTTAGCCAGAGGGTCAGCAACTAAGACTTTCATCGCTTACACCTTCGCTTTTGGCAATACTTCCCGTAATGCCGTCATTACACCTTTGATCTCTTCTTCGGTTACCAGGCCCAGATGGCCAATGCGGAATATCTTGCCATACAGGGTCTGCTGGCCGCCGGCGAGCACTATCTGCTTCTCCTCCCGCATCATCTTGACCAGCTTCTTATAGTCATAATTACCTGGGTTCGCCACCGCCGTAACCGTATTGGAGGCGTACTTTTCATCGGCGAAGAGCGGCAGCCCTAGGGATTTCGCGCCGTCGCGGGTGGCTTTAGAGATGCGTGCATGGCGGGTATAAATATTGTCCATCCCTTCCTTCAACATCATATCCAGCGATATCCCCAGGCCATACATTACCGTCAACGCCGGAGTCCAAGGGGTCTGTCCCTTCTCCAGATAGCTCTTGGCCTTGGAGAAATCCCAGTAGAAACGCGGCATCTTGGCCGTCTCAAATGCCTTCCATGCCTTTTGGCTTACGCTTACCATAGTCAGTCCCGGCGGGACCATCCAGCCTTTCTGAGAGCCGGTAACGACCACATCGCAGTGCCAGTCATCCACAGGAAGATTGACTGAGCCCAGGCTGCTGATGGCATCAATCACCAATAGCTTATCAAATTCCTTTACTGCCGAGCTCAGAGCACCCAGGTCGTTGGTGACGCCGGTTGAAGTCTCGTTATGGGTGATTAAAACCGCCTTGATTGCGGGGTCAGCCTTGAGCGCCTTGCGCACTGCGTCGGCATCGGCCGCCTTGCCCCACTCGGAGTTGAGAGGGATTACATCGGCGCCGAATTGCTTGACAATCTTGGCAAAGCGGTCGCCAAAGACGCCGATGGATACCGATAACACCTTATCCCCCGGGGAAAGAACGTTAACGGCGGCTGCTTCTAGGCCGCCTGTCCCCGAGCCGGTGAGCAATAAAACATCACCCTTAGTCTTGAAAATTTGCTTCAATTTATCGGTAATGTCATTCAACAGTTTTTGAAATTCTACTCCCCGATGATTTATCATCTGCTTGGTCATCGCCTGAAGGACTTCAGGCGGGCAAGGGGTTGGTCCTGGAATCCGCAATTGTGCCATCTTTTTCCTCCTTTTATGTTTATTTCGGAGTGATATTACTATATTTTACCACTATTAAAGGGCTTTTGCAAGAAGTTTTTCAAAATTTTTATAATTGTCAAATAGACTTGAGATAACGCCGCTTACCCACACGCACAATGCTGCCCTTGGGCACCACCATATATCCGTCGGCTACCCTTTTGCCGTCCACGGCAACGGCGCCCTGGCTGATGAGGCGCCTGGCCTCGCTCCGACTCTTGACCAGGCCTTCGTCGAGCAACATCTGCATCAGCTCGCCGCTGGGCGATTCCGTCAGCTCATCGGGTATCTCTTTCTTCTGAACGACTTTTTCAAAATTTTCTTCTGCAGCAATAGCTGCCTTCTCATCGTATAATTGAGTTACTATCTCCCTGGCAAGGCGTTTCTTATGCGCCATCGGATTCACGGCATTGCTGCTAATCTCCCGCCCGAATTTTTCAAGCTCACTATCAGGGATGTCGGTCAGCAGTTCAAAGTAGTCCATCATGAGATTGTCGGGGACGGACATGGTCTTGCCGTAAATCTCGTCGGGGGGTTCAGCCACGCCTATGCAATTGCCCAGGCTTTTGCTCATCTTCTGGACGCCGTCGGTGCCGACGAGCAGAGGGGTCATGAAGCACTGCTGCGGAGGCTGCCCCATCATCTCCTGGAGCTCCCTGCCCACGAAGAAGTTGAATTTCTGGTCGGTGCCGCCGAATTCAACATCGGCCTTTATCGCCACCGAATCGTATGCCTGCAGCAGAGGATAAAGCAACTCGGTGAGGGCGATAGGCCTGCCTTCACCATATCGTTTGCTGAAATCGTCCCTGGCCAGGAACTGGGCCACGGTGAACCTGCTGGCAAGCCTGATGACGTCACCGAGGTCAAACTTGCCGAACCACTCGCTCTGCCACCTCACCTCGGTCTTTTCTTTATCTACTATCTTGAAGAACTGCTCCATATAAGTTTTGGCGTTGGCCTTCACCTGCTCCAGGGTAAGCATGGGGCGCGTGACCGAAACGCCGCTGGGGTCGCCAATCTGGGCCGTCCAGTCGGCGACGATGAGGACAACCTGGTGCCCTAATTCCTGAAACTGGCGCAGCTTCCTCAGCGCCACCATGTGCCCCAGGTGAATGTCGGGAAAGCTCGGGTCAAAGCCCTCTTTCAGGCGCAGCTTTTTGCCAGAGCGGAGCAACTTTATCATCTCGTCTTCAACTACAATTTCGGCCACACCCCGCTTGAGCAAGAGGCCAATATCCTTATTGTCCATAGGCTTCGCCCCACTTTCCATCATCGGCTGCTACCCCCGGCGTTCAATATGGCCTTCCCCTGCTTCACATCCTCAACCATCTGCTCCTTAAGTTCCTCCACGCTGGAGAACTTCTTCTCACCGCGAATCCTCTGCACGATGTCAATCTTCAGCTCATGTCCGTAAAGGTCGCCATGGTAATCGGCCACATAAACCTCCACCGTACGTTCGCCGCCATCAAAGGTGGGCCTTCTGCCTATATTGGTCATTGACGGATATATTTTACCGTCGACATACGCCCAGCTGGCATAAACGCCATCTACAGGCAGCGCCTGCTGCCGTTTTACATCTATATTGGCTGTGGGGAAGCCAAGGCCTGCGCCCCTATGACTTCCCGTGACCACCTTCCCCCGCAGGCTGAAAGGCCGACCGGCCAATCTCTTTACCTTGGCCACATCGCCCTCCGCCAGTGCTTTGCGGATGGCGGTGCTGCTGGCCACCTCGCCATTTATCGCCACGGGGGACAGCACCGTTACGTTGAATCCCATATCGCCACCCAGTTTGCGCATGAACTCAACATCGCCCTCCCGTCCCTTGCCCAGGGCAAAATCAGGGCCAATCACCAGGCCGCGCATCCTGAGGTGCTTCTGCAGCAGGCCGACAAACTGGCTGGCGCCGAGGTGGGCTAACTCCGCGGTGAAGGTTAAAGGGACAACAATATCAACTCCCTCGTCTTTGAGAAGCCTTATTTTTTCATCAAGGTCGGTGAGGAAGGGTAGCTTATCTTCCGGCGACAGTACGTACTTGGGGTGATGTCTGAATGTCACCACGCCGGCAAACATCTTACGCTCCCTGGCCTGCTGCACCAGCATGGCAATCAACTTCTTGTGGCCGAGATGGACGCCATCAAAGACGCCGATAGTGAACACCGTGTCGCCTTCGGGCGAAAACTGCGCCAGCTCTTCTTCAACCTTCATAAACTTCTCTCAAGCCAGAGCGATTTTTAATAATTCAGCCTCGGCAGAATAAATATAAAGGGCTTAACAGAACCTGATAATCAGCGCGAAATTATCATACGGGAAGTACTTTAATACTATCATACGACCAACCGAGCGTCAATCGGCTTGGAAGTTCTGGCCCGGATAAAACCTGAAGAGCTTCGCAAATAGCATTAAACCAGCCGGTGGAAGACCAGCCCTGAAGGCAGCTTGGGGTAAAAGTAGGTTGACTTTCTGGGCATCCTCTCGCCAGCATCGGAAATGGCTTTAATGGCCTCCGCCTTAACCGGGCTCATCAGGATAGCCAGTTGATATTGCCGTTCCAGCACCGCGTTTACCACCTCCTGCCTGTCGGAGCTGTAGGAAAGCGAGTCCTCTTTTTTATCCTGGCTGATGCCGAGCAGTTTCTCCACGATAACATGGTCAACGACGCTGACATTCAATTTCTTATATAGCTCCGAGCGCGATGATGGCATCGCCCCGCTGGCAGCAGCAAAATCCCGTAATCGCAGCAAAAAAAGGCTCCCCTCTCCCAGTCCGAAGAGGGCTGCCTTAACCCGGCCATCGTCCGCAGCCAGCGCATCATCGGCACGCTGCCAGACATCGGGCATGCTCAACGACAGCTCCTCAACCTCAAAGAACGCTTTCAACCCATCCAGCAGCCCATCCAGCCTTGACGCGGCGATTCCGCGCACCATGCGATGGTAAGGCAGCATGACCAGGCCGGGGTCAGCGAGGTCCACAATCGTAATCAAGCCGAAGTTAAATTCCTCCTCCCCACTCACCTTTTTTAACTGCGCCATACATTCGCGCTTGTAAGTGAGCGCCGTTTCATAGCGGTGATGACCATCAGCGATATACAACGGCTGCGGTGCCAGGATGCGGCATATCTGGCTAACCGTCTCGGGGTCAGCTATCGCCCGGACAACGTGCCTTTCGCCATCGGCAGTGGTCAGACTCATCATCGGCTCGTCTTTTTCCTGCGCTGCAAGCAGCGAGGAAATCCTCTTCTCCCTGTCTTCAAACATGGCAAAGACGGTGCTGGTATTGGCCTTGAGCGCCCGCGTCAGGTTCAGGCGGTCTGCCTTGGGTTTGGACAGCGTGTCCTCATTGGGAAGGACGACCCTCTTTTCCCATTCCTCCAGCCTGACGGCGGTTATTATACCGCGGCGACGGTATTCCCTCCCGCCATAGCTGAAAAACTGGTCATGGAGATAGAGGGCAGGTTTATCATCAACCTTGAGCACGCCCTGCTCCAGCCACTGCTGCAAAGTGGCCGCAGAACGGGTATATCTACTGTCCGAATCCGTATCCTGAGGGAATTCCTTGCCGAACTCCAGCCGCACGAAATTGTATTCGCTCTGCTCATAGAGCTCCTGCTGCATCTGCGGCGTGATAATATCATAGGGCGGGCAGATAGCCGCAGCCAGGTCCCCTACTTTTGATTGATTATAATGTATGCCGTGAAATGGGTGGATTTCGGCCAATTTGCCCTCCTTGCATGCAGATATATGTTTCATTTTACTTTATTACACCGAAAAGCTCAAGTGTAGCTGCAGTGGCATTGACTCCACTATAGCTAAGAATTAAAATTGGAATCATGAAGGGTAGAAATATTGAGAAAGCAATTTCAGCTGTCATCGCTATTCAACACGATCTTGGGTGATATTCGAGATTGACGAGCACTAAATTCAAGGAGGAGGTCTGATATGGGCATCTCTAAATACATGGACTTCCCCGAAGCGGAATATAAACGGCGCTACAGCAAAGCGCAACAATTAATGGGGGAAGGAGGCCTTAAGGGGCTAATCATCACCGAAGGAGGAAATTATACCTACTTCAGCGGCGGCACCAGGGACTTTTCCTTCAGCCGCCCACATACATTGCTTCTGCCCTTGAATGGCAAACCCGTTGCCATAATTCAAAGGCTTCATGGCACAATCGCACAAAAGGAAATCTGGTTTGACGATATCCGAACTTACGAGGACCCACTCGGGATGCCAATCAATATGGTAGTGGAGGCGATGCGCGAAAAGGGGATGGACAAAGGTAAAATAGGCGCCGAACTTGGCTACGAGCAAAGGCTGGGGGCCCCTTTTACCGATTTCATCAAGCTGAAGGAGTCACTACTTCACGTCGAATTCGTGGATGCCTCCGATATCTTTTGGGGCATCCGCAGCATAAAATCCCCCGAAGAGATAGAGCGTCACAGGCGGGCCTGTCAGATTACGATTCAATCCTACAATTCGCTTTTCCCTAGCCTCCGCGAAGGGATGGGGGAACAGGAAATAGTTGATAAATTTCTAAAACTTCAGTTTAACAGTGGTGGCTCTACCCCCTGGGCCTTCATCAACTCTGGGCCGGAAAACTATTCGGCAATCGGACGTGGCCGTGGCAATCGCCGCATTCAAAGGGGAAACCAGATATGGGTTGACGGAGGATGCTCTTATGCCGGTTATTCAAGCGATTTTTGCTGTGCCGCCACTGTGGGCACTCCATCGGATGAGCAGAAGAAAATGCAAAAAGTGGTTGCGGAGATAACCACCGCATTATTCAAGGCGGTACGTCCTGGCATGAAAGCCTGTGATATTGATGCTCTTAACATCAAGGAATGGGAAAAGCGTGGATATGATTATGTAAAGATAAACCGTGGAGCCGGCAGGATCGGACATGGTCTCGGCACTGACGCAAGTGTAACCGTGCCACCTCATATAGCCAGCTATGACAAAACCGTTATTCGTCCAGGAATGGTATTTACTCTTGAGCCGGGGCTTGCCACAGGTTACGGGCGCTATACCACCGAATTTGACATCGTTGTTAATGAAGATGGCTGCGAACTGCTGAACGAGATGGATTTAGAGCTACGCGTCATCCCTGTCTAATAACGTATTAAAACAATTTGAAAGGAATGTAAAATCGTCAATGCTCACCGAAGTAGAGAGCAGTATCTGCAAAAAGGTTTCGACTCTTGAAGAAGAACTAGTT
>CAYWUK010000017.1:5469-14453 GCA_964461475.1 uncultured Dehalococcoidaceae bacterium | reverse complement strand
GTCCCCACACCGAGGCTGCCCCGGCTTCCTTTAGCGCCGCGGCGCAGGCATCAAACGTGGAGCCGGAGGTTGAGACATCATCTATGAGCAGCACCTGCTTGCCGCGTATGCCGTTGTCGCGGCAGGCAAAGGCGCCAGCGATATTGCTCATTCTCTCTTCCACACTGGTTGTCCTGGCCTGTGGTGCTGTATATTGCTGGCGGGTGAGATAGTTTTCCAGAAGTGGCAGGCCGCTTAACCTGCTCAGCTTGCGGGCGAGCAGGGCGGACTGGTTGTAGCCGCGCTCACGCAGTCGTTTTTTGTGCAGCGACACCGGCACCATGACCTCCGCCGGCACCGCATTGGTGTTGAGGTAGTCCCTCAATAATTCGGCCAGTGGGAAAGCCATTGCCCTGAGGTTGTGGTATTTCAGTTGGTGGATGGCCTGGCGTATCAGGCCTTCAAAGCGGAACGGAGAGCGAATGCCATCTATTACATATTGGCGGCTGGTGCAGGCAGGACAGGGCATTCCATCGGGCTGAGGGATGCCGCACCTGGGGCAGATGGGCGGCGCGATGCGCGGCAGCACCTGGCGACAGGAGGAGCAGATAAGCTCCCCTTCCTTGCCACAGCCAATACACGACTGCGGAAAAAGCAGGTCAAGCGCTATCCCCTTGAGTTTGGCCGCTTGAGGAAGCACGCTTTCCATCCAGTATGTGCGGATTTAGGTGGCCTCCCCTATGTTCGGGCGCGGGAGTTATGTAGCGAACCGCTCATAATCGGTTCGTTGATATAGACATCACCGTTCCTGATTTTCAGGTTAAAGCCGCAATCAGGATTGGTGCATACCCACGCTTTGTAGCGGATAGCCGCCCCCTGGCTGCCAAAATCTGACAGGGGCACGAGGTCGCCAGTATTGCACTTCTGGCACTTGGGGAAAACAATCTGTTCCATCGGGGTCCTCCTCCCAACCAAAAAATTTGTTAATTGAATAAACCGAATTAGTATACACTAATTGCCGGTTCTTGGCAAGGGCGTGCTTAGCCTTGCAGCGCTGATTCTGCTGTAAATTGCGCCTTCCCTGGTCAATTGGCTTCTCATCAGGCTGATGGCCTCTACCTTGATGGTGTGGGTCAGTTCAAAGCTGGCATCGGCTATGAGCTTGCCAATGTCCTGCCGTTCCTGTGGGGATGCATGGTCGCGGACGCGGGCCAGCGTTAGATGAGGCGCGAAAGCCCTTTTCTCGGGGGCAAAGCCGATTTGCGCCAGCTTCATCTCCAGCCCCTGCTGGAGCCGGCAGAGCTTGTCCGTCTCTCCGCTTAGCCCCACCCAGACCACCTGCACCCGCTGCGGGTTAGGGAACATCCCCAGCCCCCTGGCCTCAAGGTTGAAGGGCGGAATATCTTGCGCGGTTTCTGCCATCGCCCTGGATATGGCCGGCATTTTATCGCTGGCGACGCTGCCCAGGAACTTCAGGGTCAGGTGGATGCTATTGGGGTCAACCCATTTCACTGGCTGCTGCTTATTCGCTTTCAGCTGGGCTTCCAGGCGGGAAAGCGCCGCTTTTAGCCCATCGGGCAGCTCAATGGCGATGAACGAGCGAACCTGTTCCATCGCTTGCTTTACCCCGGCCTCGCCAGGACCAGTTTCATCGGTGCCATACCCATTATCATAAACTCCTCGCTATGGACGATGTCAAATCCAGCGTCTTTGATTGCCTGAACGACGTAAATCGGCCGGCAGCTGGCGTACCTGGGGAGTCTCCGGTGCAGCCATTCATATATCCTGACGAACCAGGAGCGCTCTCTTCCTTCTCGGGAAAGGCTGGCCACGCTGAGGCGTCCCTCAGGCTTTAATACCCTTTTTATCTCACTGAGGACCCGTGGTATATCGGGCGTGTCAAAGAGCTCCAGAGTGGCTGCCATGAACACGGCATCAAACATGCCGTTCTTGTAGGGCATATTCCTCGCATCGCCTTCGTTCAGCTCCACCCTGTCCATCAGCCCCGCTCCGCGCAGCCTTTTTTCGGTCAGGCTCAGCATCTGCGGGGAGACATCCAGGCCATAGGCTTTGCCTGTCGCGCCGACCAGTCTGGCGATTTCCTTGAGGGAAAAGCCTGTGCCGACTCCTGTCTCAAGGACGACCTCTCCTTCTTTAATAGAGAGAAGCTCCAGCCCCTTTTTTCTTACCCCTTCCTCAAATATCCCTTCCCATGGGCTGTAGAAGTGGCTGATAACCTCGTAGCTTTTTTTGATATCTTCGGGGGTTGCCGGGACTCTTAACATTCGGCCTTTTTTGTCCTCAGCCATTTATGCGCTCCGCTGATTATTGCCGATTAGATGCCCAGCAGCCTTCGTGCGTTGCCGTGCAAAATCAGCTCCTTAGTTTCCTGCGTCAGGCTTTCCGACTCAATCTCTTTCAGCAATCGGCTCGGCGGCAGCAGGGGATAATCGCTGCCGAAGAGAATTTTGTCAGCGCCGACGAGCTGGCTGACCTGCTGGTATATCTGAGGACTGTAAAGGAAGGGAGATGCGGCGGTGTCAAAATAGACGTTACTCATGGCCTGCTTCACCTCGGGCATCAGCGCGTAGAAGGGCAGGCCCCCGCCCCAGTGGGCGCAGACTAAAGTCACATCCGGGAAGCTGGTGAGGAATGGGTAGACCATATCCGGGGTGACGCTTCCCTTTCCCGTGTACTGGTGTCCAATCGGCTCCGAGGTGTGGATGAGCAATATCAGATTGTGCTTGCTCAGGGCCTTCACCATCGGCTGCATGGCTTCTTTTTCCCCCAGGTCGAGCCATTGCATGTCCGGGCGAAGTTCCCCCACCCCCTTCGCGCCTCCCCTGGCGCAGCGCTCAATCTCATCTGCGGCGGCCTGCGGCGACATCGGCTGCACCGCGCAAAAGCCGATTAAGCGTTTTGGATGGCGGGCGATTGACTCCAGTATGTAGTCGTTGGTCTCAACGCATAGCTCGTGGGTAGTCCAGCCGATGTTGAGGATAACCGAGATATCAATCCCTTCCCGGTCCATGTTGTCGATGAGTTCCTCGGAGGTGGCGAGTCTGGCTTTCTTGTCTGAGTAAAGCAGGCCGAAACATGGGTCGCTGTCAACGTAATGGCTGCGGTTGTTTTTTATTTTCGGAGAGAAAACATGAGTATGAAAGTCGATAATCATCGCTTATTTATGGCAAAATATATTAAGCCAGTCCGACATGGCATTATCCTCAAGCGGAGTCGCTTACTTACTCGGCGGGCTTCTCTTTGGCCTCCTCTGCAGCAGGCGCCTCTTCCTCCGCAACTTCAGCCTCCACCTCAGCCTCGGCTTCCACGGGCACCTCTTCCACTTCCTTCACCAGCGCTTCGCTGACCTTGACCACCAGTTGCTCGGGGTCGGCATGGACCGTGATATCAGGGCTCAAGGCGATGTCCCTGACGAGGATGTCCTGCTCCACTTCCTCCAGTTTGCTCAAGTCAACCTCTATCTGCGAAGGGATGTTCTCCGGCAGGCATTCAATATGCAGGCTGGTGATGCCGTGGATTAACATGCGGCCTTTCCCTTTCAATGCCGGGGCTTCGCCAACCAGGATGATGGGGGCTTCTACCCTTATCTTCTCGCCCTTTCTTACCTGATAGAAATCAACATGAAGCAGCAGCCTGTTTATCGGGTTTCTCTGGATTTCCCGGATGAATACGCTTTTGGGCGTTTTATCGCCTTCTATCGTCAATTCAATCGGCCTGGTCATTCCGGCCTGGGCAATGACGTGTTTAAGCTGAGTTGTATCACACTGCAATGCTAGTGATTCAATGCTATGCCCGAAGACGTGTGCTGGGGTGATTCCCTGTCGGCGCAAAAACCTGGCCTTCTTTCCCAGTACGCTTCTCTTGGCGGCTTGCAGAGTTAAACTTTTCACCTTTTTGCTCCTTTCCAGCTTATCAATTTAAGCATATCTGGTTGATAAAATCAATTTTCATCTGAAGATGGTGATAAAAACCATGTCTTTAGAGAGAGGGCGGCGGAGCGTTAACCGAGGAAGCTTATTCTGGACGGTGGTTTCTTCTTTATATCCACCTCTATGCCTGCTTCCCGGAACAGTTCAACGAAGGAGTCGTCATTATAGCTGCCGAAGCTCACCAGCCGTTTTATCCTGGCGTTGACCAGCATCTTGGCGCAGAGTACGCAGGGCGTATGTGTGCAATAAATGGTGCTCCCCTCAATGCTGACGCCGTGGAGGCTGGCCTGTATGATTACATTCTGCTCGGCGTGGATGCCGCGGCAAATCTCATGTCGCGTTCCCGATGGTATGCCGAGCTCATCCCTGAGACAGCCGAGTTCAAGGCAGTCTTTGGTGCCGGCTGCGGCGCCGTTGTAGCCCGTGGACAGTATGTGCTTGTCCCTCACCGCCACTGCGCCGACGTGGTGCCGCCGGCAGGTGGAGCGCTCGGCCACCACCGAGGCTATTTTGAGAAAGTATTCATCTAGTCCTGGCCTGGCGACTTCCTTCATATCAGGCTGGATATAGTCCTTTGCGCTTCTTCATTCAGGTCGGCTAACGATGATTCGTTTGTGATGGTGAAATCGGCCATGGCTATCGGGCCGCCTTTGTTGACGTTCTCTATTTCGGCCCGGTCGCGGCTGGCCGCTTCTTCTCGTGTCAGGGGGCGCGTTGAACGCCCGGTCAGCCGGGTATATCTTGTCTCCGGCGCGGACCACACGGCAACCACGCAGAAGTCTCCCCCGAAATGTTTCTTCAGAAATGTGTATTCCTCCCAGGAGTAGAGGCCGTCAATCGCCACGTTGGCATGTTTCAGGGACGATTCAATCCTGGGCAGGTTAAGCTGAGCGTAGGCGGACATGCCGAGCTCTTTTCTGAGGAGCTCCCTGATGCGGCGTTCGTTGTCCTCGTTCAGTTTTAAGCCCCTTTTCTTTATCTCCTCGTCGGTTACGTCCCCGAACCTTATCCTGGCGAAGCCGTTCTTCTCAAAGGCGCGAGCGACCTCCGATTTGCCGGAGCCGGCCATTCCCACGATTGCAACTACCTTCATGATTTATTACACCTCGGCAAAGTCCATTATAAGGTAGATGTTAAGTAAATAACAAGTCGGCTTTCCGCTAGGTGTGAACGAGCTTTGTTTTTTCTCGGCGGTGGTGTAAGCTAAATAGGACTATTTTTAAAACAGGATACTGTTACTATGGGCTGGGTCAGCACCGCCATATTGAGCGCCGCCATCCTCAGCATGGTGAACGTGATTGATAGTCACCTTGTCTCCAAGCGAATGCCGAGCTTGCGGGCGTTCTTCATACCGGTTGGCATAATTTGCTTGGTTTCTGGTTTAATATTGTTTTACCTGTTTCCTTTGCCAGAAGGCGTTGGCGCGATGCCGGTGCTGCTGGCGGTAACCTCGGGGATGATCCGCCCCGCTGCCTTCAGCATCATGCTCTATATGATGAAGCGGGAGGATGTATCGCGGGTTATTCCCATAGTCTATACCTATCCTATTTTCGTGGCGATTATGGCCGTTCCTTTACTTGGAGAGGTGTTAAATTACCTGGAGTGGCTGGCGATAATCATCGTGGTGGCGGGTGCGTTAGTAGTTACCGCCGAAAGCAGCCTCTCCGGCTCCGCTGACCGTCTGGGAAAGCCATTCCTCTTCCTTTTTGTTTCCAGCTTGCTTCTTGCCGTGGCTGATGTAGTCGGCAAGTATTCGCTGTCCTATATCTCATTCTGGAACTTGTATTCGCTCGCTTCATTTGGCATATCGGGTTGTCTTTTGCTTTCCTCGGTGCGTCCCCATGTTATCAGGGAACTCAGGGATATAAAACGAAAGAGGGTTGTTTTTAGCTTTTTTGCCTTCGGTGAGACGGTGGCACCAGTAGGGATGGTGCTGTCATACTGGGCAATGGAGAGGGGGCCGGTATCCCTGGTTTCCACCATCATCAGCAGCCGTCCCGTTTTCGTGGCGATATACTCTCTAGTCCTGGGCATGTTTTTCCCCGGCTTCCTGATAAGGTCTGCCCTCAAAAAAACATTGATAATAAGGCTGGCGGCTACCGCCATGATTGTGGGCGGCCTGAGCATAATATCCCTCACGTGAGGCGACGGCTGCGGGCGATATTATGTTATAATGCCAACTACCGATGATTTATGGGGTGAATATGCCTGAGGCAGTCAACCTGGCCGATAAGATGAAGGCGCAGCTCCCCGCCGAGCTGGCCGATTTTATCCGCATGGCGGGCGAGGCAGCGCAGCGACGTGGTATGAAGCTCTACCTGATTGGCGGGGTGGTGCGCGACCTGCTCCTGGGGCGGCGTAATATAGACCTCGACCTTGTGGTGGAGGGCGATGCCATAGCCCTGGCTGATGAGCTTGCCGCTATGAAACAGGGCAAGGCGGTGAAGCATCCCCATTTCGGCACGGCCAAGGTCCAGTGGGATAATTGGAGCGTTGATATCGCCACCGCCCGCAGCGAGAGCTATGCCCGGCCCGGCGCGCTACCAAAGGTGAGGACGGGCTCCATCGGGGATGACCTCTTTCGTCGCGACTTTGCCATAAATGCCATGGCGGTTGAGCTCATCCCTGACCGCTACGGCGAATTGCTCGACCCCTGCGGCGGTCGGGATGACCTTGAGCGCGGGCTTGTCCGCGTGCTGCACGAAAAGAGCTTCGTGGACGATGCCACCCGCATCTGGCGCGCCCTGCGCTACGAGCAGCGGTTGAAATTCCGGCTGGAGCCGCGCACCCTCCGGTTGCTCAGGCGGGATATAGCCATGCTTGATACCGTAAGCGGCGACCGCATACGGCATGAGCTGGAGCTTGTCCTGAAAGAAGAGTTGCCGGAGAAGATGCTGCGCCGTGCCGATGAGCTTGGAGTACTGCAAAGGCTGCATCCCTCGCTGAAGGGAGATGACTGGCTGGCGGAGAAGTTCAGGCAGGTGCGGGAAATAACTGCCCATGATATGCCAGCGCTTTACCTGGCGCTGCTGGCCTACCGACTGAATGAAGTGGAGGCTGAAGCGCTGCTCTCATATCTGAGATTGCCCAGGTCAACCGTGCGGATATTGCGGGACGCCGTCGCTGTTAAGTCCGCAATCGGGCAACTCTCCATTCCCGGGCTGTCGCCGAGCAGCATTTACCGCCTTCTTCAGGGCTACGACTCGCTGGCGCTCCTTGCGAATTCCCTGGCCGCTGACTCACCGGTGGCAGCAAAGCACATCCATCTATTTCTCAACGTGCTGCGTCATGTTAAGCCGGGACTGACCGGCGAGGACTTGAAAAAGATGGGTGTGGCCCCCGGCCCGCGCGTCAGCAAGCTGTTAGACCTGCTGCGCGAGGCGCGGCTGGACGGCAAAGTGAGCAGCAGGAAAGGGGAGGAGGGGCTGGTGGAGGAGTGGCTGGCGCAGGAAGAAGCTTAAATATGCGGTTGTGGTAGGCTAGGCTGTCGTCCTCGCTAGATACGTCTCCATCTCCTGGTCGCGGCAGCGTGTATATAAATCCTCGGCCTGGGACTTGTCCTTCAATAAAGTGAACAGGGTCGGCCCCGATCCTGCTAGGTGCACATCCGGCGCGCCCAGCTTCAGCAGATGCGCCCGGTACGTCTTTAGCTCGGCGGAAAAGACATCAAAGGCCACGTTCTCAAAGGTGTTGAACTGCATTGAAGGGGATATTTCTGCGCCTGCCTTTATCTCCTCCGCTAATCTCTCCGTAATCTGGCCGTCGGTATAGTGGTTGACGTTGAGTCTGGCGTAGAGTCGCGCCGTCTTCCCGGGCAATCTGGGTATTGCCGGCACCACCACTACCGCCCACATGGGGGGTAATAGCGGGAGTGGGGTGACTATCTCTCCCCTCCCCGCCGCCAGCGCCGTGCCCCCGTAGAGAAAGAATGGCACATCCGAGCCAAGCTGAGCAGCCAGTTCGTGCAGTTCCTTCTGCGGAAGTCCTGCCTCCCAGAGCTGGTTGAGTCCGCGCAGGACGGCGGCGGCATCGCTGCTGTCCCCGCCCAGCCCGGCCAGCAGGGGGATGTGCTTATTGATTTCTATATGCGCTCCTCTGGCGCACCCGCTGGCCTTCCGCAGCAGGCTGGCCGCTTTTGTCACCAGGCTCTCTTCCGCATTCCAGCCCGGCATATCGCACCTGAAGGCGGTATCCTTGCTCGGCTGGAAACTGAGGCTGTCGCACAGGTCTATGGCCTGGATGATGCTGCGGACTTCATGGTAGCCGTCGGGGCGTTTGCCCAGCACCTCCAGGGTCAGGTTCAGCTTGGCCGGCGCCTGAATCGTTAGCATGCTATTTCTTTTCCTTCGCTTGCATGAATATGCGCCAGAGCTGCGTCCACTCCTCAAGGGTCAGCGTCTCGGCGCGACGCTGCGGCGCGATGCCCGCCTGCTCCAATAAGAGAAGCACCTCGGCCTTGGCCAGCCCCGAGCCCTGGGCCAGTGAGTTGGCTATCTGCTTGCGGGGGGCGGTGAAGCCGGCCCGCGCCAGGGCGAAGAAGCTCGCCTCATCGCTTGCCGGCAGCGTGGGCTGCGGGTATGGGTCTATCCGCAGTATGGCAGAATCAACCTCCGGTGGCGGATAGAATGACCGGGCCGGCATCCTGCTTATTATCCTTGGTTTGCCGTAAAACTGCACGCTGATGCTCAGCAGGCTCCTCTGCCCGGGCTCGGCCACGATGACCTCGGCCACTTCTTTCTGCACCATCACTATCATCCTCTCCGGCTTGAGCGGGACCTCAAGGAAACGGCGCAGGACGGGCGAGGTGATGTAATAGGGAAGGTTGGCCACGACCTTGTAGCTCCGCGACTCGCTCAACAGGGTTGACGGGTCGATGCGGAGGATATCCTCGTTGATGATGTCCACGTTTTTGAAGGGGGCAAGCGTGCTTCGCAGGATGGAGGCCAGCCTGTCGTCCAGCTCAACGGCGATTACTTTTCCGGCCATCTTGGCCAGCTCCCCGGTGAGCACGCCCAGCCCCGGCCCCACCTCTATCACGGTATCGTCCGATGTAAG